>NZ_JBSMVT010000002.1:0-250139 GCF_053760925.1 Enterococcus olivae | reverse complement strand
AGAATTTGTGCAAGTCATAGTGAAAATCTCCTTATTGGTTTGGTGTTGGAACCCCAATAATACACGATATTTCACTATGATGTTTTTTTATTTTCTTAGGTGGCTAACTTGATTATAAAATTTGCGATCTAAAAAAGACATCTCTTCTACTAAATAAAAGAGATGTCTGACGCTAATTATTAGGATTCTGTAGGGAACAAAGATACAACGTTGGAATCATTAAAATATTCTCTATTAGATTCTTCCGTATATTTATTTAAGAATTTGTTTTCAAGACCAAACAGAGCTTCTAAAAATGAACGGTCGATCGAATGATCATTTAAAATATCATTTAAAGAAAACAGGCGGTTTCTTAAAATTAAATCGAGTAAAGCACGTACTTTTCCAGGTCTAACAATAGCGATATCTTCATCTAAAGGTTCATTCGTTCTGTAATTTTTCCGGTTTAAAGTGGCATAGAAGTAACGATTTTCTTCAAACGTCAATAGTTCCAGTTTATATGCACGATATTCTAAGGCAGCAATGGAAACCATACGTTTCATTTTTAAATCTACGTACGATTCAGGATTTGATTTCTTTGAAATTGTTGCAAAATCTTTTAAGAACTGTTCTTTTGGTAGAAGAAAGAATGAGGCGAAATCATTGGCTTCTTTTTCGATTATTTTATGCTCATCTTTTGTTAAGCTATCCATGTCGATTTTATAATGCAGTAACAGGTGTCCTAATTCATGTGCTAAATCAAAATTTCTTCGAACAGCCGATTTTTTTTTGTTACCCAAAATAATAAAAGGTTTTCCTTGGTTGGTCCATGTACTATAAGCATCAATTGTTGCGCCCATATTTTTTTCTAAAACATAGATTCCTGATAACTCAAGCTTGTAAAGAAGTTCCGAGTTTGCTTGTACATCTAATTTTTTTCTAGCATTTTCAGCAATTTTTTCCAATTGCAAAAGTCTGTCAGTAGTGTCCAAAGATCGATTATACAATTGAATGGACTCATCTCTTAATGGGGAAAGAACATTCATCGGTAAATGGAGTTTACTTTCAAATTTATCTAAAAAGTAACTAACAAAATCAATAAAGGTTGTTTCCATCTTTGTTTTTTTACGAGCTTCTCGATCTTCAGCTCGATAGGCAATGTTCTCAATTTTCGAGATGTTCGTAGCGAAAGGTTCTGTGTAGAAAAATTGAGCTTTCACATTAAAAATCTTTTTCAACTCATTAACTACTTCAAATTTAGGTACGGTATATTGATTTTCATACTGCCAAATTGCTTGTTCACTTAAATTTAATTCGTCAGCAAGTTCCTTTCTGGAGAGACCATTTAATTCTCTGACACTTTGTAATTTCTCTCCGAAAAACATTGTAATCACATCCTTGCTTAGTTGTTAGGAAGTTAGCTTCCAGATTCTTCTTGTTCTTCTTCAGGGATAGAGTAGCCAAATGAATTTGAATCACCTGAGAAAATGGTCTTCTCAGCAACGTTTTCATTCATAATTGGTTCAACATCTTCAGCAGTAATTTCATACGCACTATCTTGAATCAAATAACTCAAATCTTCAATTAGCTCTAGATTCATTGTTTGGCGATTGGGCATAGTTAATTTTATTGAGTGGATAAATTTAGTTTCTTCATCGATTTCATAGGTGACGATATAAAAACGTGAATAGTCTTGGCTCACGTTTAGTTGTTTTTCTTCTATTATAGCTCTTATTTCCTCTGGGTCATTCAATTCAAGTTGAATTTGTTCTGGTTGAAGAATGTAATTTTTCGTTCTATTTTGTAAAATATCCTTATTGATATCCGCCAAGTTCACTAAATAATTATCTTCATTTGCTTTCTTTTTCTGGTCGTCGAAAGATTTTTGTACTCTTTTAGAGTTTTTTACGATGATCATATAATCTTCAGTATTTTCGCTAACTGTAAATTGCAAGTACTCCCAAGTATAGCCTGCTTTTTCAATTTTAAACTGTATGTTGTGATCTTGTCCAATTTTAGAAACTTGATCATCAATATGATTTCCTTTTGTCCAAGCGTAGGCACCACTAACGTTCATGGAGTCTTTTTTACTTTTTCGTTCCTCTAGGTACTGTAAATATCCTTTTAAAGTACCATCTACTATTACTTTACTGATTGCTGTATCTAATTTAAATTCATCCATATGTAAACCTCCCATCCATTTTTCTCTGTTAGTATACAACATTTTTAAAGCAAAAACATTAATTTTCTGTTTTTTTTAAAGTTCTGACTAAAATTATAGAAAATTATGCTTTAAATAAATGAAACTAGAGTGCGCTTTCCAAACATTTCTTTCCAGTTTTCCTCCATTTTTTGCTACAATTAATAGAAATATGAAAAGGAGGAAAGTTTATGAGACGTTCGATTCGATATTTACTGGCTTTAGTACTGGCCTTGCTTTTAGCAGTTTTCATTATTCAATCGATTGCCTATCCGAC
This sequence comes from Enterococcus olivae, assembly GCF_053760925.1. Classification (NCBI taxonomy): domain Bacteria; kingdom Bacillati; phylum Bacillota; class Bacilli; order Lactobacillales; family Enterococcaceae; genus Enterococcus; species Enterococcus olivae. The sequence continues at coordinate 247,683 of NZ_JBSMVT010000002.1, read as the reverse complement.
GTTATTACAATACGAACGCTTTGAGCATGTAATGGCGCGTTTTGCTTATACTAGAGAAACGTTGATTGCTTTTGTGACCCTTAGTCTATGGCTCTTGTACATTCAGATTGATCTGAAACGATTTTCGATGATCTATGTCTATTTGTTTTATAGCGTCTATCTCTTTCTTCTTTTTGTCGTCCTGTTCACCAAGGCACCTCACTATCATACCTTCAATTGGGAGCTCTTTGATTTTGTAGTTCGGGACAAAAAAGTATTGATGGAAGCGATGTTGAATGTGCTATACTTTGTTCCTTTAGGTGGTTTGTATGGTTTTAAAGCGAACGCTGTTGAATTTGTTGTAATTTCCTTACTGACGATAGTAGGGATTGAAACAATTCAATATGCTTTTTATATCGGTACCTTCGCTCTAAGTGATATTTTGTTGAATTTCATCGGCTGTACGATCGGTTATCTAATGTTTCGGAAGCTGCAAAGTATCCGGTGATTTTTTGATCCTTTAAAAGTGAACTATCTTCACCACGCTTGCTTGTAAATGACAAAAGGTGTAACGCTCTCTACTGTTGAGGGCATTTTTTGTATTTCAAGAAGCTATGAAGAAAAAAAGCAAGATTCCGTGATAGAAACAGTGCATTCTCTTGATTTAAAGTAGTACAAAGAAAAAAATTCAGTTATAATTACTGCTATAAAAAGAATGCGCTGTATAAATGGGAGTGAATTGAATGAAAAAAGGATTGAAAGGGTTTGTTGGTTTGCTTTTGTTGCTTGTTATTGGGGGAGGTTTTGCTTTTTGGCGGTTTTCATCGGCTGTTGAAAAAGAGAGTGGGGTCTCTGATGCAACTCAAGGATTTCTCTCGGAAGATGTGTTGATCTACACAGAAGAAAGCGAATGGGAGATTTTAGAAGTGTCCGAGGAGACAATCCTTGTCTCAGATGGTGAGCACTTTCAAGTAGGGTCGATCCTTTCGAGTGGAGTCACTGACCAAACACCGGACGGATTGTTGCGAAAGGTCGAAGCGATCGAGGAAGTCTCAGAAGGTTATCAGCTCACTACCAGACCGGCTGCACTGACAGAAGCCATTGAGTACTGCGACATTTATGTGGAAACTACTTTGACTGAAGATGGTACGTATCAAATCACCAAATTTGAAGAAGAGGGAGAAAGCAAAGATTTAGAGGCCTTGGCTGTCTTGAACAATCTCGCGGAAACCCAAGAAACGGTGCAAAGTTCTGAGGGAATGATCCAAGGAGAATTTGGGGTAGCTGCGATCGATGCGTCGATGACCATGACCTTGCACATGGTTATCAAAGATGGAGAAATCGTCTTTTCTTTTGAGCTGGCACCTAAGATCCATACGGCACTTTCAAAAGAAGGTCTGTCTGTCGAGGATTACCAGCAAACGATTCAATGGTTGGAGGAAGAACAAACACAGACGATCCCTATCTATGGACTGTTTCCATTGGTTCTTCGTCACAATATTATCGGGAGCATTGAAGAAGACGTGGCGGTCAGTACAGCGGATAAACCAATCGATCTCTCGACCTTCAATATGCAGTTAGGGTTTGATTATTCTAGCAAAGAAGGTTTGCGTCCCATCCAAGAAGATCATTCCCAATCGCTAGAGATCAACCATCAGATCGAGGCATTCAACGGGACGATCTATCCAAGTCTTAGTTATGAAATGCTGTTGTTTGGAACGGTAGGGTCTAATTTTCAAGCAGGGATCAAAACAGAAGGAAAGATAAAAAATGTAGAACCTGTGCCAGCAGACACAGAACCTGTTTTTTCCTTTGCTGGAACAGACTTGATCGGCGAGCAGCTACAGTCAACAGGCACCATCGATTTAAACGGCAGCTTTGTATTTCAATTGTCTCAAGCGTTCAATATTTTTGATGCTTCTGATCACGAGCTTTCTCAGCCACTCTTTGATGAGGAATCCCTCACTCTCTGGGAGGTTGACGAAACCTATGAAGTACCAGCCGCTATTTCACTGAACGATTTTGAAGGGCTATGGAAATACCCGGACTCCAATGAATGGGCTATTCGGATTACAAAATTTGAGGATCGCTTGAATGCAGAATCAGTCTCTATTCCCACGGGTGAAAGTAGTTCAGGCTACGTTTTTGCGATGCCCTATGGACTGAATTTCCAAAATTTAGAAGAGGTTCCGATCAGTATTTCCGGTTATGAGATGATTGCAGGTCAGGGACACAATATCAGTCCACCGTTAAGAATCGTAATGTCTGAGGACCAACAGCGACTCACCGTCTATCATTATGGAAGCAATAAGAATCTAAATGATCTGGTGATTTCAGATCGAGACACCTTTTTTTCTGAAGACAATCTCGATTTAGTAGAGGAGTTTGTTCGGATGAGTGAAGACCAAATTGGAACAGCGATAGATACATCGAATGATCAGAGTCAGCAAGCCACTGCTTGGACGGCGGAAGAAGCCTTTCAACTTGTAAAAAATAATTTACCTGATTTCTTCAACAATGGGCAGGAATGGGCGAGAGAACAAGCAAATGAAGACGATGTGTTCCAATTTGCAGCGGTTATCAATGGAGAAATCAATCTGCGGATGTATATTCGACCCTTGAACGAGAATGACGTTAGTGTTGATTTTTATACGAGAGTTTCTTCCCCTCAAGGAGCAAGAAAAGAGGAATACATTTTCTCAAGAAACGGATGAACAAAAGGTGCCATTTGTCTTTATTGACCATTTCTTGTTAAAATAGAAGAAAGAAGGATGTGGTCAATGATGAAAATCAGAGGAAGTAGCAGTTTTGTAAGAAACTACTCGAATGCATCAAAAAAGCTGCGGACAGCTTCAGGAAAGAAAAAAGGACTCGGCAAAAAGCGTAAACAGCTGGAAGCACAAGAACAAAAAGAACGCAGAAGAGAAACGGGCGTATTGATCGGTGCATTGAGAGAAGTTCTTAAGAAGTGAAGAGAAAATTTTGCTAGGATCGATCCAATCTAAGGGCAGTCGACATTCTTAGTAATCCATGACAAAAATAGACGTAAGCAACCAAGCTGCTTACGTCTATTTTTTATTCTTCGTAAATACATATCTGATCACGCCAGTTGTTTTTTGCACGATACAGAGCTTCGTCGGCGAATTTGATGGTTTTCATGCCATCCGAACCATGATCGATGCTGGAAGCAATTCCTGCCGAGAAGGTCAGTGACTGACTCTCTTCTTTCAGAGCACGTCTGTGTTTATTGTAGACATGTTTGAAAAAGGAAAGATGTTCAAAGGCTTCCTGTTTAGAACAGTCAGGAAAGATCACACAAAACTCTTCGCCACCAAAACGATAGATCGAATAGTCTTCTTTGGTAAGAATCGATGAGAAGCTGGTATCCATTAGGTGGACAAAATTTTGCAAGATCTCATTACCGGCAGTGTGTCCGTAAGTGTCATTCAACTGTTTGAAATGATCCAGGTCGATCATGACCAGTGCAAAAGAGCGATCGGCTTGCTGGTGATCGTGTAAATCCATCCCTAGTTTTTGGAAATTATAGATACCGGTCAACGCATCTGTTTGCCCCTGCTCGATGACTCTCTGCATCTGGGCGTCTTCTTTTCTCCGTAACACATAAAACCACCACAAAAGCATCGTAATGACGATAGAACCGATCAGAACGAGAAGTAGATCACTGATTGGGCTGTAATTTTCTCCATAGATAAGGAAAAGACTCACCGAAAGCAATGTTCTCGTAAAAAAAGTAATCAACACGTTCCATCCCATGGCTAGTTTAGAGATTCTTTTCAACAGAGCTGTAAAGAAGAACAAACAGATCCCCAGTAGGAGCAGTTGAATTTCCTGATAGCCGACATAGCTATTGATCAGTAGGAAATAAAGCATCGTGAACAGTGGTGTGGTCAAATAAAAAAGATGCCCGTATTTTGGGAAAAAGTAAAAAGCGATAAAGGTCTCCAAAACAAAGGTATAGCTATAATGGCCGAGCAGCAGATAGCTGAGGCTCAACATCACATAGGCATAGATCAGGTATAAAAGAAAAATGATACAGCGCTTAAAGAACATAGGTATCTGAACGTGGTCCAAGCGTTTGAAAATATACGCCAAAGCGATGATCGAGCTTACGAACATGGCGGGCAGTACCAGCAGTATCAAAGTGAGTTGCTCCATAAAAAGCTCCTTCTTTCTAAATACAAAAACAAGAAACAAGCATACACACATCAATGTAGCAGTTTCATTCTTGCTATGTCAAGAATGGAGCATAACCGACAACTTTGCCTACTATGGGATTATTCAGCAGCACTTATTCCTCAAAATCATATTTGTTGCAATAAGCTTTGATTGCATCGGCTTCTATTTTTTTATTGTTGAACATCGGATAATATTTGAAAAAGTCGTTCTTATAGCTAGGAATATGCTGAAATTCTCGATTCTTCAACAAATCTCTTGTTTCTGTGGAGGAAGTAATGTTTAAAAATTCCAGTAGACTGGTCGTCGACTTGGTGCCCTGATTATCGTGTTCTCTTTTTAAGATCGCATGAGCCCAAAAGGCCTGACACATTCGTTTTTTAATCGCACGTTCGTGACGATCGATCAGAATGGTAAAAAGGTTTTCGAGGCAAACGATGCTCTGCTTTTTTTGGGTGAAAATCGTTTCGATTCGTCCTGGATTGATCCACATCGTTGTCTCCAACGTAATACCTCCTGTAGGAAAAAGGCTAAAATTTCGTGTGGCGATCGGTGTCATTCGCAATTCAGCATTGAAGAGGTAGTTTAAGGTTTTCTTATAGATTTGATAGTCTAAGTGCTCAACCGCTTCCAAAAGATTGAACGCAATTTGTTGGGCAGATTGCTCTACTAAAAGGATCGTTTCCCTGTAAAGGACGCAGGAAATGCCCCATGTTGGAAAATTCACAGGGATGATCGCATAGATTTCTTCAAAATAATCAGCCTGTGCGCTCAATGGAATGTCTTTTGTCAGCTGAATAATGTCAATAGGTGTGAGAGGATTCACTAATGAATACGCAGCAAGACTTTCAAGTCGAGGCCGATAGTCCATACGTGGATTGGGAACTTTCTTTCTTTTGATCAGTCTGTGTTTGTTTGCGTGCTTCATTGAATCAACTCCTTCTTTAATTAAACAACAGTGGTTTTATAATTTGTATTATACTCTATTTTGTCTAAAAAATGGACATTATTTGCAATAAAATGACAAGAAGACAACTTTTCTTTTTCACTGGAACTTTTTATACTCGAATTACCTCGAGGAATCAAAAGAAAGCACAGGAAAAGGGCATGGAAATACAAGAATTAGAGCAGCTTGTCACAGATTATCAGCGGTTGTTTCATAAGGTGTTGCGTCGTTGCAGTATCTTTCCGGGGCAAAACGATTATGAAGACTACTTGCAGGAATTACGTTTGCGTTTCTATTTGAAGGCAGAACCATACATTTCTCGAGGGCATTTTGAAGCAGAGAATCAGGTGTATTATTTGTTTAACTATCTTTTGTGGTATTTGGTGGATCAAAAAAGGAAAATGACCTTCGAGTATCAGGAAATCCAGGATGAAGTCCTCTTGATGCTTCAAGGAGAAGAGGAAGGCTTTGAGACGATCGAGTCACTGGAGGATCTGGAGGGTTTTTACGGCAGATTGAAGCCGAAAGATCAGTTGAAAGTTGTCGCCTTGCTGTCGGATGAGGACTTGTCGAGACAAAGCCGCAGCAACTATCGTAAATATTTTCGAACACATTTTGATTTATTTTTCAAAAAACGTTGACATTTTTGAAAGAAATCTCGTTTCTAGTAGTGTAAGGCGCGCAACTTACAAAACAAAAAAGGAGGAAACAACATGAAAGCACACAATCAAACAAAACTAACGGTTCAACTGGCACAAGACGGAGAGGAAAAAATGGTCAAACAGACATTTGCTAATGTAATCGCCGATTCTGATGAGGCAGACATCTTGGCCTTGGGTGATATCATCGCAGAATTAGCACCTGAAACAGTGGCACTGGAATCAGTGATCGAGACAGTCGAATTCGAATACAACAAATAAAAATTAGGAGGAAACAAACATGAAAAAACTACATTTGACATTTTTTAACGGTGAAGGGAAAAAACACAAATTGATCCCGAGAGTTGCAGCAGAGAATCTTTCTGGCGAGCAGGTGCGTAGCGCGATGGATCAATTGTCAGCTTTGCAGATTTTTGAAAAAGAAGAAGTGACCCTGTATCAAGAACCAGCCGGCGCAAAATATGTAGAAACGATTGAGACTACATTGTTCTAAAAATAGCTGAAAGCGAGGGGGAGACTCCTCGTTTTTTTATCAGAAGGAGGAAAAAAGATGATTCCTAAACCAGTGATTCTTGATATCAGTGAATGGCAGGTGCCCAGCAAGATCGACTATGACAAGCTGGCAAAAGCAATCGATGGCGTGATCGTCCGTGTGCAATATGGTTCCAAGCGGATCGACAAGCATTATCAAACCCATATCCGTGAATTTCAAAAACGGAACATACCAGTAGCGGTTTATGCTTGGGTCCGAGGGGTTTCAGTGGCGGATATGGAGCAAGAGGCCAAGGATTTTTATGCTCGGGCCAAAGCTTTTGATCCGGTTTTTTGGTGGCTGGATGTAGAAGAACGTTCGATGGCAGACATGCGAAGTGGCTGTGAAGCCTTTCGAAAGAAATTGAAGCAGCTGGGAGCCAAGAAGGTCGGTGCCTATATCGCCAATCATTTATATGCTACGTTTCGATTAGATACAGCTAAATTCGACGGCATTTGGCTACCCACCTATGGGAAAAATAATGGCAAATATACCGGAAGCAAACCGACAGCTACGTCTCACTATCATTTGCATCAATATACTTCTGCCGGACGTTTGCCAGGATATGGAGGCAACTTGGACCTGAACCGTCTAGTACAAGGTACCTTGGCTTTCTTTTTTGGAAAGGAGATCAAAAAAGAAGCTACAAAAACAACGAAGTCTTCGCGTTTTAGATTGACGACAACCGTTCATTTACGCAAAGCACCGACAACTTCTGCAGCTTCGCTGACTTTACTTAAAGCCGGAGCAGAAGTGGAGATCCAGCAGCTGCAGGTTGCCGAGGATTATCTGTGGGGAGAACAATTGAGAGCAGACGGGAGTCGAGCCTATCTGGCTTTAGGTGCACTCAAGGGATATGGTCGCTTCGTTTAAGATGATCGATCGACGAATCTGAAAGATAATCAAAACATCACGACAGATTTTTTTCTGTTGTGATGTTTTTTTATAGTACGGCTTTTGATGGTATAAAAAGAAAGAGACTCCAATCAGTCACGAGTCTCTTTGTTTTAAGAAAAGTATTAAATTTTTAGCTTTTCCATCAGTGCTTCAGTCATTGTTTTAGAAAAATTGATCCCTTCCTTTGTAGCTCTGACATTGAGCCAGTGGGGGATTTTTATCGTTTTTTTGTCTGGTTGTGTGTCTTGAAGGTAATCGATCAGATTGACTTGAACTAGTGTTGCAAACTGAGTGCCTTTGTCAATAGAGAGATCATTCATATTACTGGCAGTTGGTAATGGCAATTGCTGTTCGACATACCATGCAAGTTGTATCCCTAGAGCATCTGAGGCCATTTCTAACCCTTCCTCGATACTATCTCCCTGCGTGACAGCTCCTTCTACATCAGGAAAGTATATTCCAAACCCAACAGGATCTTTTTCGAAAACAGCAGGATAGATTTTAATCATTTGTATTCCCTCCAAAGGAAGAGGAGAGCTACTCCTCTTCAAACTTTTTCAAAGCCTTCTTTAAAGAAGATTCTACAATTCTTGAAAGTTCTTTTTTGTGACTATGTAAAATAAAAGGCCTCTCTCCAGCTTTTTCAAACTTTCGATGTGATCCTTTTCCTCCTTTGACTTCACTAAAACCCATAAATTTTAGAATTTTCTCGGCTTCTTTTATTGTCATCGGCATAAGCGCTATTACCTCCTGACAACAATATTTTAGCACGTACTGGACGTATTGTAAATATTCTGCCATTTTTCTTTTTAATATTCAAACTAAAAATCATTTTTTAATACAGAGTTCCATTGAAATAGATACAGATTTTGAGCTTTCCACTTGCTTATTTTTTGATTTAAGGGCATGATAGAATGGAAAATGACTAGAGAAAGGAAAAGGGTAACTATGCGCTATCATATCATGGAAAGCGATGATATTCGTTGGAATCTAGCAACAGAAGAGTATTTGATGAATCAAGCAGATGTGACAGAACCGCTTCTTCTGTTATATATTCAAAAACCTTGTGTTATAATCGGACGTAATCAAAATGCTTATGAAGAGATCGACTTTCGCTATCTTCGCGAAAACGACGTGACCTTGACACGCCGTGTTTCCGGAGGTGGGGCAGTTTATGATGATTTAGGAAATATGAGTTTTAGCTTTGTGACCAAAAAAGACGACACGACCTTTGGCGATTACCGGGGAGTGACTACGCCGATCCTTCATGCCCTGCAGGAAATGGGTGCTGAGGGTGCAACAGTCGGTGGTCGGAATGACTTGTACATTGAAGGGATGAAATTTTCAGGGAATGCGATGTATACCCGTCATGGTCGCACCTATTCCCATGGAACGCTGATGTACGATGTGGATCTCTCTGTGCTTGATAAGATTTTGACGGTCTCCAAAGAAAAGATCGAGTCAAAGGCAACCAAGTCTGTCCGTAAGAGTGTCACGAATGTAAAACCATTTTTGGATGAGGCTTACCGTCAACTGTCGACACCAGAATTTCGTGATCGCTTGCTGTGTCATATTTACCATGTGACTGATCTAGCACAGATTGAAGAACAAAAGTTGGAGTTAACATCCGCTGATCGTCAGGCGATTCGTACTTTATTTGAAGAAAAGTATGCGAACGACGAGTGGGTCTATGGTCAAACACCTAAATTTGAGTTCAATCGACGAACACGAGTACCAGGTGTCGGGATCGTAGATATTCATTTATCTACTGAGAATGGGCATATTTCTGCGATTCAGTTTTTCGGTGATTATTTTGGAACAAAAGATACCGCTGAGCTAGAAGAGCTACTACAAGGAGTCGTCTATAAGCACGAAGCAATCGCAGAAGCGTTGGCTGACATAGATGTCTCTGAATATATTTTGAATTTTTCAACGGCTGAGCTATTGCAGCTGCTGGTTGGCTAAGGAGGTTAGAGATGTATACTTTAGAAGCGGTCTCAAAGAAATATCAGCAAACGACAGCCCTCAATGAACTTTCCTTTTCAGTTGCAGAAGGAGAAATCGTGGGAATTGTCGGTAAAAGCGGTTCGGGAAAATCAACCTTACTGCGTCTACTCAATCTTTTGGAGCGGCCGACAAAGGGACGCTTGTTTTTGGCAGACAGAGAGGTTAGCGAGATGTCCAAAAAGGAGATTCAGCAGCAAAAGCAAAAGATCGGCATGGTTTTTCAGCAATACAATCTGTTGAACAATTTGACCGTCAAAGAGAATGTAGCGCTGCCGTTGAAGCTGATCGGTCAAAGGAATGAAGCAAAGGTACTGGAATTGCTCAGCTTTGTTGGCATGGAACACAAACAAAACAGTTATCCGGCACAGCTTTCCGGCGGTGAAAAACAACGGGTCGCCTTAGCACGATCCTTGACTCGTGATCCGGAAGTTTTACTGTGTGACGAAGCGACCAGTTCTCTAGACGAAGAAAACACGGAGGACGTCATCCGTCTGCTACAAAGAATCCATCAGGAGTTTTCTGTAACGATCTTCTTTGTCAGTCATGAATTAGACACGATCAAAAAGCTGTGTGAACGTGTTCTGGTAATGGAGGATAGTCAGTTGTTGGGAATCGTTGAAAATCAGCCGAATCCGTTGATCAGCGAAGAGCATTCCTATTTGGAGAAAGTACAAAGGAGGCTGGCAGAATGACTTGGATAGAAAACATTGACTATTACATGCCTGAGTTTATTCTTTCTTTGCAGCAGACAGGGATCATGATGGGAATCTCGATGTTGATGAGCTTGCTTTTGGGATTGCCGATGGGAGTGGCCTTGTTTCTGTCGAATAACAATGAAAAAGGTGGACGTTCCTTTAGCTATTGGATTTTGAACTTTTTCATCACCTTGATTCGTTCCTTTCCCTTTTTATTGTTTGTCGTGACGCTGATTCCAGTGACTCGTCTGGTCATTGGTCGAGCCTTTGGACCGTTTCCAGCCTCTTTTCCTTTGAGCATCGTGGCTATTGCGATCTTTGCCCGGATGGTCGAACAGGTCTTGCTGGATGTTCCAGAGGAGATTCGTCTGTTGGCGGATTCTCTAGGCACGAACAAGTGGCAGTATATTTGGCACTTTTTGTTGGTGGAAGCGCGTAGTGGATTGCTTCTAGCTTTTACAACAACGACGGTCAGTATGGTTTCTTTTTCGACCGTTATGGGAATCGTTGGCGGTGGTGGGATCGGTGATTTTGCGATTCGCTACGGCTATCAAAGTTATCAATACGGAATTATGTACTTTGCAGTCAGTGTGATGATTGTGACGGTATTTATTATTCAAATGCTGGGGAATACAATTGCCCGCAAAATAGATAAAAGAAAGTAGGAGTAGAAAATGAAGAAAATATACATCGGGTTTTTATCAATTTTTGCAGCTGCGACTTTGGTTGCTTGTGGATCAAATGGAGGAAACACAGCGAGCACAGACGAAAGCGGTGCTGTACCAGTTTCTGAAGACAAAATTATCAAAGTGGCTGGACAAGCTCCTCCAATGACTGACGTTGTCAAACTAGCAGCAGAAGTTGCTGCAGAAGACGGTTGGCAGATCGAATTGGTGCAGGTTAACGATAACGTTGCCTACAATGACATGGTAGCTAGCGGAGAAGCTGATGCCAGCTTTGCCCAGCATCAGCCATTTATGGAAGCCTACAACGAAAGCAAAGATGCCAACCTAGTAGCGATCCAACCGATCTATGATGCAAAAGTTGGTTTTTATTCTCGTGAATATGATTCGATCGATGAGATTCCAGATGGTGCAACCATCGCGATCCCAGACGATACGTCCAATGAAGGTCGTGCGCTAGCGATCTTGGATGAACAAGGTCTGATCAAAATGCCAGATGGAATTGGTGTGAATGGTACGATCAAAGATATCGAAGAAAATCCGAAAAACTTTGAATGGTTGCAAGTCCAGTTGTTGAACTTGTCTGAAGCTTACGAAGAACCAGAAGTAGCCTTGGTCTACAACTACCCAACTTATATTGCTAAACTTGGTTTGAAACCAGCAGATGCCGTCTTCCTTGAACAAAATCCTGATCAGCCATTTGCGATCCAGTTGGTTGCTCGTGAAGACAATCAGGACTCAGAGAAAATCAAAGCTTTGCATGAAGCAATGACTAGCGACCGTGTCCGTGAATTTTTGGAAAACGAACACAGTGATACCTTAGTTCCAACATTTTAATTGAGTATCCGATCCGCCATCGCAGAAGTGATTGGCGGATTTTTTGCGTACTTGTTTTAAAGTGTGTTTTGATGGATATACGTGTGGGTACGTGTTAAAATAAATTTGTGAAAGGGGTATCTGTGTGCCACTGTCAGGAAAAGAAATGGTGAAGCTGTTAAAAAAACACGGCTGGGTAGAAAGACGACAAACTTGGATCACACCATCATTTGTATAAGAACGATGTGCGAATCACTGTTCCAGTACATGGGAGCCAAGATTTAGGGAAGGGACTAGAAAATAAAATTCTGAAAGATGCAAAATTAAAGGAAGTTGAAATCTTAAAGAAGGAGAATGATCTATGAGTAAACGTGCACTCGTAAAAGCATATCCGGCGATTTTTCGACCAGAAGAACCCCAAGGATACATGATTGAATTTCCTGACGTTCAGGGAGCTTACACGGGAATCAATAGTGATGATATTGCTTACGGAATGGAGATGGCTGAAGAAGTGCTGGGCTTGATTTTAGCAGATTATTTAGAACAAGGTAACAGCTTGCCTGTACCGTCATCTATTGATCAAATTGAACATGACAAAAAAGAATTCGTGACGTTGATCAAGGTGGATTTGGAGGACTATCTAAAGGATCAAACCTTGATAAAGAAGACACTGACGATCCCTAAATGGGCAGATAAGTTGGGAAAGCGCGCTGATATCAATTTTTCTTTGCTTTTGACAGAAGCTATTTCAGCTAGAGTCTTGCATCATTCAGAGGAGTGAATGCTTCTTTGGTAGGTTATAAATAATTGAATAAGGAGAAATATCCGAGCGGTGGAAAGAAATACTTTCTGACGCTTTTTATTATTAAAAGAACTTCTTTCATTATTGTAAGATTAAGATTTGTTTAGGATCAGGAGGGTTCAAAGGAGTTATGTTATAATGTGAATAACTTAAAATAGTCAAGACAGGAGGGGCTTAACGTGTTGATTGTATTGATCTTGTTATTACTATTTGTTCTCAAACAGGCGCCTGCAACAAAAAAAGCGCGTGTTTTTAGTGCTGTCTATACAGCTTTTTTATATGTATCGGGAGTTCTTTTTTTCTATAATCAGGCAAACATTTCTGTTGGCTGGGGGAATGCGCTCTTGCCGATCACTGATTTTCCAATGAGTGGCTGGATCGTGATCGGAACGGCACTGTTGGTTGGTGGACCGGTCGCTGTCATGATTCGGATGATCAAGGAGAAAAAAATCAAAGTTGCACTCGTATTGACTAAAAGAAATTGGGTGAATTTGATTTTTTCAGCGCTTTTGATCTTTGGAGGTGCCTTGGCTTACACCAGCAGTCTCTGGGCGATGAAGGGCATCGGCAATATGCGTGTGGATCAAATCGTTTTTGCGATGACACAGCCTTTGACAGGAAGTGATCCAGGACAGATCCAGGCTTTTATCCTACAGCCGTTTTTGCAGGCTCTTTTATGGAGTGTGTTGGTTCTTTCCTTACTCGTTTTGTTCACGACTTGTTCGATCCAGTTTGGTAACGGTCGCGAGTATCGAGTCAAACAGTTTCGTAGTAGGGTGACTTTGATGGTTGGTTTGCTGGCAGTGGTCTCCGGGATCTCCATGAGTGCCAAGGAGATTGGTTACGCAGATATCAAGTCTTACTATTTTGAAAATACGGAAATCTACGAAGCAAGTTATGTGGACCCGAAAGAAGTTGCATTGACATTTCCTAAGCAAAAACGAAATTTAGTTTATATCTTTTTGGAATCGATGGAAAGTAGCTACATGTCTACAGAGTTGGGAGGCAGTCAGCCTTATAATCTGTTACCGAATTTGTCGAATCTTGCGGAAACAGAAGGAATCCATTTTTCTAACACCAATACATTAGGTGGTATGCTGCAAGTTCCTGGAGCCAATCAGACAGCTAGTTCAATGGTTGCTCAGACCTCTGGGTTGCCACTACGTCCATCTTCTGGCTTTGAGCTTTTTGATGGTTCAGGAAAAAATAGTGCCGAATATTTTCCAGGGGCGTATTCGATTGGAGAGGTCTTGGAAAAAGAAGGGTACAATCAAACCTTGCTAATCGGCTCGAAAGCGGAATTCGCTGGTAGAGATCAATATTTTCAGCAACATGGAAATTATGAGATCCGTGATTATTACTGGGCAGTTGAGCAGGGATTGATCCCTGAGGACTATTACGTTTGGTGGGGCTATGAAGACGAGAAGTTGTTTGATTATGCCAAGGACACGTTGAATGAATTGGCAGCGAAAGAGGAACCGTTCAATTTGACGATGCTGACAGCCGATACCCATTTTGAAGATGGCTATGCAACCGAGGAAACACCGGATTTGTTTGGTGATCAATACAGCAACGTCATTCATGCGTCTGACCGCCAGCTCAAAGAATTTCTGTCATGGATGAAACAACAGCCGTTTTATGACAATACGACAGTCATTCTGTGTGGCGATCATTTGACGATGGATAGTGATTTTTTTGATGATCTGGATCCTGAGTATCAACGGACGGTATTTAATTTGTTCTTGAATACGGACAAACAACAAGTGGCAGATAAAAATCGTCAGTTCAGTGCAGTCGATCTATTTCCAACAACATTGTCTGCTTTGAATGTGAAGATCTCAGGTGATCGTTTGGGCTTAGGAACGGATTTGTTTTCGGATAAACCAACGATCATTGAACAGATGGGCTACGACACGTTTTCTTCCGAACTGATGAAGCGTTCGAAGTTCTACGATGAGAATCTACTTTTGAGTGATGAAGTGGGCAATTGATCCGTTCGGGATTTATAAGCTACTGTTGACTTTGACCAGAGTAACGCTACCTACGAGTAGGACTTGCTTCAGGTCAGCCGTGGAACCGACGTGAGCCTGTAGTCTCACGTCTTTCAAGCTTCAAAGGGACAGTAGCCAATAAAATCGGCAACTGTCCCTAATTCACATTGAATTCTAAACACGGCGACAACGCAAGTCCTTCTCTTCGTTACGCTAAAGTAGCTTTTTTATTCGGCAAGTAGGTTTCGTAAATATTCTCACTTCCATTTCTACTTTGCGAAACGGAACAACAAGACTGTGATGTCACCGTGTTGAAGAGCCAATGTGAATTACAGAGACTGGTCGCTTGAGCGATTAGTCTCTGTTTGAAGCTTGGCAACCTTGAGACTTTAGGCTCAAGGTGGTCTCTCGGTTGACGAAAGCAGACTTTGTTGTGCAGTGCAGCAATTTTCGATTAAAAGCGATAGGAATTGACAACTGTCGAATTTAGAGTAGCAAGAGTTTTTAGCAGTCTGCACTAGCGTAATCGGTGGGCTTCTGCTAAAATGGTAAAGGATGATTTTAAGAACAAAGGAGACGTTAAAATATGATTTCAGCAAGCGATTTGAGAGCTGGTAATACTTTTGTACAAGATGGTAAGTTGATCAAGGTTCTAGATGCCAGCCACCACAAACCTGGTAAAGGCAACACAGTTATGCGTATGAAGCTAAGAGACGTACGTTCAGGTGCGACTTACGACACAACTTTCCGCCCAGATGAAAAATTTGAAAAAGCACACATCGACACGAAAACAGTTCAATATTTGTATACAATGGAAGACACTGGTTATTTCATGGATCTAGAAACTTACGATCAATATGAATTACCAATTGAAACTGTGGAAGACGAAATGAAATACATTTTGGAAAACATGGAAGTAAAAATCCAATTCTTCGGTAGCGAAGTAATCGGTATCCAACTACCAACAACTGTTGTCTTGCGTGTAGAAGAAACACAACCATCAATCAAAGGCGCAACAGTAACCGGTTCAGGTAAACCAGCAACAATGGAAACTGGGCTAGTAGTCAACGTACCAGACTTCATCGAAGCAGGCGAACTATTAGAAGTCAACACAACAGAAGGCACCTATGTAAAACGTGCTGGTAAATAAGAAACCCAAGACGTTAAGTAGTAAGAAACTACTTAGCGTCTTTTGCTGTGAATCACTACGATTCGCCGAACAAAGTGAGAGCGAGAGTAGATCCTTCAAGAGCTTAGCGGTTTACCGCTTAGAGCTTGATGAGATCGTAATGAAATGAAGTGATGAACAGTACTAGCTGAGCGAAGCGAGGGTAGTCTCCTTCGTCCGAATCACAGTGATTCAGCGACTGAAAGGAGCTGAGAACTGATGATGAACAGTACTAGGCGACCGCAGGGAGCGTAGTGTCCTTCGTTCCGAATCACAGTGATTCGCCGAACAAAGTGAGAGCGAGAGTAGATCCTTCAAGAGCTTAGCGATTTATCGCTTAGAGCTTGATGAGATCGTAACGGAGTGAAGTGTTGAACAGTACCTCCTGTAACTTCAATAAGTTTCAACAATCAAAAAATTTAACAGCAGGATGTGAATACATTGCAAAGCATGGAAAAGAAAATGGAGCTGGTTTTTATCAGTTTCTTAAGTATTATCATTGGTCTGATGGTGGGAGCAGTCGATACCTTATTTGGTAGGGTACTGCTGTTTCTAACGGATTTTAGGCAGGAACATTTTCTGTATTTGATTCCATTTTTGGCTCCTGTCGGAATGCTCTTTACATACTTTTTTCTCAAGTATGGTAAAACCAGTTCTCAAGGTATGGGGCTGATTTTCCAAGTCGGTCAGAAAGAAGCCGAGTTGATCCCCAAGCGTTTGACCCCTTTTATTATTGTGGGAACATGGTTGACGCATTTATTCGGCGGAAGTGCCGGGCGTGAAGGGGTGGCTGTTCAGCTTGGGGCAGCGATCGCTCATCAGATGGGCAGCTTCTTCAAAAAAATCGAAAGCAGTCAGTTTGTGGTAATCGGGATGGCAGCTGGTTTTGGTGGTTTGTTTGAAACACCGATCGCAGCAACCTTCTTTGCGATGGAGGTCTTAGTCGTTGGCAGACTGCGTTACGATGTGTTGTTGCCAGCTTTGTTTGCTGCCTTTTCCGCTAGCTGGACCTCTCAGTTTTTGGGATTGGAAAAATTTTCTTTTGCTTTGAATACACCAATATCAGTAGATTTTTCGCTCTTTTTAAAATTGATTCTTTTAGGGATCGTTTTTGGATTGACAGGTCGTTTCTTTGCCGCTGGTTTGAAGCAGACCAAACAGTTTTTTTATCAACGATTTCCTGATCCGATTCGTCGTATTGGAGCGATCGGTCTGTTGTTGAGTTTCTTGCTAGTCTTGTTCTTTCAAGGACGTTATTCTGGGCTGGGAACGAATTTGATCGCCTTTAGTTTTCAGGGAGAACCAATTGCAAGCTATGACTGGTTATTGAAGATTTTGTTCACGATCCTGACCTTGAGCATTGGTTTTCAAGGTGGGGAAGTCACTCCTTTGTTTGCGATTGGTGCTTCATTGGGGGTAGTATTGGCTCCGCTTGTGGGTCTACCGGTAGTCTTGGTTGCGGCCTTAGGATATATCAGCGTTTTTGGCAGTGCGACGAACACCTTGTTAGCACCGATTTTCATTGGAGGGGAAGTGTTTGGTTTTGAATATCTTCCCTATTTTCTGATCGTCTGTGGATTGGCCTTTGTCTTTAACGGTAATCGTAGTATTTATGGCAATCAAAAACAGCTTGAAGAGTAGCATGGATGATTGACAGGACGAAGGATCGTCCCTTATACTTGCGAGAATGATGAAGAGAAGGAAGGGAGACGAAGAGCGATGCGCAGTAAAAATCCTCAGAAAAAATTTAAGAAAATGGTCGCGATCGAGCCGACAAAGCTATTGCCTGAATGGGATGAAAAATTAAAAAACTATGCGGAAGAAACGGTTTTTTACAAAGATATACCCAATGATTCTGAAGAAATCATTCGACGAATCGGTGATGCAGACTGTGTGATGTTGAGCTTCACCAGTAAGATTGAGAAAGAGGTACTGGAGGCCTGCAAACAAATTCGTTATATCGGTATGTGTTGCAGTTTGTATGCTCCAGAGAGTGCGAATGTAGATATTCTTTTTGCCAACGAGCAAGGCATTACGGTCAAAGGTGTTCGAGACTACGGCGATGAAGGTGTCAGTGAGTATGTGATCAGCGAACTGGCCAGATTGTTGCACGGTTTCGGCGATGTCATGTGGAAAGGCGAGCCCATGGAGTTGACCGATCTGAATATCGGAATCGTTGGTATGGGAGCTGTGGGTAGCTTGGTGACACAAACGCTGAATTTCTTTGGCGCCAATACCTTTTACTACAGCCGAACGCGTAAACCAGAGATTGAAGAAGACTATGATTGTACCTATCTTCCGCTGGAACAGCTACTGCCTAAAGTAGAGATTTTGATCACTTGTTTGAATAAAAATGTCGTTGTTTTACATCAAGAAGAATTTGAACTATTTGGAAATGGCAAAATATTGATGAATGTCTCAATCAGTCCTTCCCATGAGATTGAGGCATTGGCGAAATGGCTGGAAGCTCCCGGCAATCACGCCTTTAGTGATACACCTGCAGGTTTGGGAGAAGCTGTAGTGGGATTGGAAAATGCTTATGTTGGAACGCGAAGTGCTGGACTGACCGCTCGTGCGAAAAACAGACTGGCAAAAAAAGTGATCGATAATATTGAAGAGTTTTTTGAAGCTGAAAAATAAATAAGCCACAAAAAAGCGACTGTCTCTTGAAAAAGAAGCAGTCACTTTTTTTGTTTAAGGTTATTAAGTTCATCTCATAGAACCAAATGAAAAGGTGCTTTCCGTTGTGAAAGCACCTTTTTTTACGGGCAGACGTTTTTATTCTGATGATCAATCAAATAGCGCTCTTTTTGTTTTCTCTGCAGTTTTTTGAAAGCTGCTTCGGCTTTGGTGGCTTCGCTGCGAGTTTCAAAGACTTCGGCATGGATCATTTGCAAAGGTCGGCGACTGGCAGGATGAGTATATTTTGCACCCGTCCCGGCATTGTGCTCTTGCAATCGACGAAGCAGATCCGTGGTGTAACCACCGTAAAACGAATTGTCCTTGCAGTGTAGGACATAGAAATAATGCTTAGTTTCCATAAAGCATCCTGTGAGTTTCGGGGTTATAATTCCCGTTTTCATCGTAAGTGATCAGCGGGGGAGCGACTTTGAACCCGTCTGTTTTGCCATCTTTGATCCCTTCGATCAAAAGGATATTGGCTTCTTTTCCTTGTTTAGGATAAACGAACTGCACACGTTTAGGTGCGATCCGGTAGTTGCGCATGCACTCGAGAATATCAAGAAAGCGGTCAGGACGGTGGACCAGGGCCAAACGTCCGTTGGTTTTCAATAGTTTACTGGCTGTCTGGATCACTTCATCCAAATTTGTATGGAGTTCATGCCGGGCGATCGCCAAATGTGGATTGGGATTTTTGATCGCGGTCTCCGTATTTTTGAAATAAGGAGGGTTGCACAGCAGTAGATCCACGGAGTCTCCTTTGATTTTACTCAAGCTTTCTTTGAGATCGATGGGATAGACGGTCATCTGCTCTTCTAGTTGATTCAACTGAATGCTTCTTTGGGCCATGTCGGCTAGCTTTTCCTGTAGCTCGATTTGATAGATCTTGGCGTTGGTCTTCCGGCTAACGAAGAGACCCACCGCACCGTTACCAGCACAGAGATCCACGATCGTTCCACGTTTCGGGATCGAAGGGAAGTTTGCCAATAAGACAGCATCTAAAGAAAAGGAGAAGACTTTTGCGCTTTGGATGATCTGGATATCGTCTGCATAGAGCTGATCGATTCGTTCACCTTCATTAAGATACATGACGGATACTCCTTTAAAATAAATTTCATTTTCCATTATACTTGATTTGCGTAAAATTTGAGAGAAAAAACTTGTCAAGCCGGCTTTTTTTTTGCATACTAAATTTAGTTGTCAGTGCCACTTTTCCAAACATCCAACTGGGTAACAGGATAGATTTGTAGGAACGAGTGGTTAAGAAAGGAACGAGAGTATGTTTTTTACATTTATGCGCGGTCTTGTACGCGTGGTTTTATTTTTAGTGAACGGCAATGTCCGCTATCAAAACCGAGAATTACTACCAAAAGATGAAAACTATATTTTGGTGGCCCCTCACCGTACTTGGTGGGATCCCTTGTATCTGGCTGTAGGAGCGCGGCCGAAGAAATTTGCTTTTATGGCGAAAGAAGAGTTGTTTAAAAATCCAGTTTTACGTTTTATTTTAACGAAAGCCAATGCGTTTCCAGTCAAACGAGACAAACCTGGACCAAGCGCGATCAAGACACCCGTTAAAATCTTGAAGGACACAGAGCTGAGTTTGATCATGTTTCCAAGTGGTACCCGACATTCTACCGCATTAAAAGGTGGAATGGCTGTGATCGCAAAAATGGCAAAGGTTCGTGTGGTGCCTTCGGTCTATCAGGGTCCCTTGTCGTTGAAAGATCTGTTCAAGCGTAAACGAGTAACCGTTCGATTTGGTGAACCGATCGATCTGAGTGATATCAAGAAAATCAATAACGATGGCTTGGCAGAAGTTGAACGCCGTATCCAAGGAGCATTTGATCAGCTGGATAAAGAAATAGATCCTAGTTTCCGCTACGAAGTCAAAAAATAAAGCAACAAGACATTTTCCCTTTTTCAAGGAAGAATGTCTTGTTTTTTTGTCACGCTAATCGTTCTATTTTCGTTTTCTGAATTATAAAAAGTACTTTTTGATTGACTCCTTATCTTCTAGAAAATTGATTCAGGGTTAGTCGTGATTGAAAAAGCTTCTCGCAGTGAAGTGGTGCAAGGTAAAAGCAAGGATAAATTATAGCATTTTTATGGGATAGATTTGAAGCAACTCTCAAGAAAGTGTTATAATGGTCAGAAGACGATTTTTAAGAGGTGACGGCATGCGATTTTTACATACAGCTGATTGGCATATCGGAAAAAAGCTCCACGGCTACGATCTGCTGGCGGATCAAAAGGACAGTTTGGCGCAAATTCTGCATCTTGCAAAGGAAGAACAGGTGGATGCAGTCGTCATTGCAGGCGATCTGTATGATCGTTCCGTCCCTAGTGTGGAAGCAGTCGAGCTGTTGAATCAAAGCTTGATCCAGTTCAACTTAGAGGAAGAACTGCCAATTTTAGCGATCTCAGGCAACCACGATTCCAGTACCAGACTAGGCACTGGTGCGCCCTGGTATCAGCAAACGAATTTTCATCTGGTTACCGACCTGTCAGAGGCTTTTGCGCCAGTGACGATGGGCGATACCCAATTTTTTCTGTTGCCGTATTTTGAACCAATCGCTGCCCGTCTGTATTTTGATGAACCTTTGATGACGATCTCAGACGCTGTACAGAGAGTCGTTGAGGAATTTGTGAAGCTGTTCGATCCAACCAAGAAACAAGTACTTGTGACACATTTTTTCATCGCAGGTGGTCTGCGAACAGAATCAGAGACACCGATCGAGGTAGGCGGACTAAACAGTGTGCCCAGCGAGCTTTTGCAAGCTTTTGACTACGTGGCCTTGGGGCATCTGCATTCTAAAAATGCGTTGAAAAAGGGTAGCCTACGTTATAGTGGCTCACCCTTGAAGTTCTCTTTATCTGAATTAAATGATCAAAAAGGGGTTTGGATCGTGGATACTGAACAAGCGGAGATCGAACCGACGTTTCATCCCTTGAAGCCCTTAAGAGACATTCGACAGATGGAAGCTTCTTTTGCGGAACTGATCGATCCAGCTTTTTACCAAACCGTGGAGCGAGAGCATTTTTGGCAAATCCAATTAACAGATCGTGCGGTGATTCCTAATATGATGAATCAACTGCGGGAGATCTATCCAAATATCCTGACAGTGGAAAGAGTCAACGGTCATGAGTCTCAGACGATCCAGCGATTAAAGAAACGTGAACAACAACCTCAAAAGCTAGTACATACTTTTTTTGAGGAAATCACTGGAGAAGAACTGACCAAAAATCAGGAGAACTGGTTGCAGGAAGGACTGCAAGCAGCACTGGATACAGAAAAGAGGGATGGATAGATGCAACCGAAAAAACTGACCTTGACCAATTTCGGACCGTTTATTCATGAGACTGTCGATTTTGATGATTTTCAAGAAGCAGGTCTCTTTTTGATCAGTGGCAAGACCGGTGCCGGTAAAACAACGATTTTTGACGGCATGACTTTTGCTCTTTTTGGCGAGACATCTGGACAAATGCGTTCTGGCAAAGAGATGCGTTCCATGTTTGCTACGCCAGAGGAAGAAACGTTGGTCACTTTTACCTTTGAGCATCAAGGACTTTTTTATGAGATTGCTCGTTCTCCGGAACAAGTATTGAAGAAAAAACGTGGCGAAGGAACCAGAAAGCAAACAGCCAAGGTTTCGTTGACGATTTATGACGCACAAATGCAGGAACAAAAACAATATACCAAGCGAACGGAAGTTGATCAGTTTATCAAGGACTTGCTACATCTGGATGCGAAACAGTTTTTCCAGATCATTTTACTACCGCAGGGAGAATTTCGTAATTTTTTAGTTGCTTCCAGTAATGATAAAGAAAAGCTTCTGCGACATTTGTTTAGCACTGAATTGTATCAACGGTTGAACGAATGGCTACGCCAAAGGCAAAAGACGATGACAGAAGCTCTGAGTCAGCAGCAACACCGAATGGAGGCACTGGTGGAACGCTTTCGCTGGCAAGAAGAGGCGCGACCGGGCCTTGCTTTGCAAGAGACTTTGCAAGGTTGGCAGAAGGATCTAGCCTATTTACAGTCGGAACAAGCACTTGCTCAAGAAGCGCTGACAGCAGTTAAAGTGCTGGAAAAAGAGACGGAACAAGCCCTTTATGCAGGCAAAGAACTCCTGAAAAAAAGGGAAGAATACCAGCAGCTACAAGCGAAAAAACAAGAAATCGAAGAACGGTCTTCCGAGATCGAAGCGATGCAAAACCGCTTGGATCGTTTGATCTGGGTGGAAAAACAAGCCAGCCTACTGAGCAATCTGGATCAATACCGCAAGGAACATCAAACAGCGGAAGAAGCAGCGACAATCGTTCAGAATCAGCTTCAACAAAATGAACAGGCTCAACTCGAGTGGCAAGCGCAGGCAGCAACCATCGAAGAACAGAGAAAACAAGTGCAGGACCAACAGAAAAGTCTCCAACGCTTAGAAGATCTGTTGCCTTATGCCCAAGAAGTCCAAAAGCTTCAGAAAGAGCAGAGCACGCATCAGGAAGTGTTGAAAAAGCTAGAGCAAGAGCTGATCGAGCTTCAACAGACCCTTCAGCGGATCGAAACAGAGGAGACTACCTGTCAGGAACAGTTGAAAGCGGCTGAGGATCTGCAGCAAAGCGAGATTCGTTTGATCCAGTCAGAACATTTGGTAGAAGGCTGGCAACGTCTGAAACAAGCTGTTGAAATGAGTCAGAAGGCCGAAGAGCAAGTGAAGAATGAGCAGACGTCCCTTCAAAAAGAACGAACAGTAGCTGAAGAAGCATGCCTTGCTCTAAAGGAGACCTTTGAGGAACGTCAAAGTGAAAATGCCAAGATGCAGATCGCACGTCTGCGCTTGTTGTTAAAAGACGGGGAGCCTTGCCCGGTCTGTGGTTCTAAAGAGCATGCTCAGGAAAATACACATCAAACGTATTCTACCGAAGAGATCGCTCAAAGTGAGCGGGAGCTAGAAGCAGCAGAAGCCAATTTTCGAGAGCAAAGAGAACAGCTACAACAGCTGATTATGAGACAAGAGCAGCTGGAGCATCAACAGAAAAATCTGGAAGAACAGCTTGCAGAGGAGCAACAGGCACTGGAACAACAAACGATGCAATGTGAAGAATCATTGGAGACGACGTTTTTTGAACAGTCACCAGTAGAGCTGCTGAAGGATCGTCAAGCAAGGTTGCAAAAGGAAAAGAGCCGACAGACAGAAGTGCAGGCCCGCCTTGAAATGATCCACTTGCAAAAAAACGAGCTTGCTCAGCAACAGCAGACTCTGGAAAAAGAGAAACAAAAAAAACAAGCGACTTGTCAGCAGTTGTCAACGAAGATTTCTACGCTAATGGAGCAGCTACAACAGCGATCGTATGAGGAGCTACAGCTAGAGCAGGAGAAACTTTCCAAGGAAATACACCAAGTAACAGCAACGATCCAGATCTATGATGAACAAGGAGAGACCTTAAAGCTGACGCAAACTCGTTTGACTGCTGACCAAGAGCACTGGAAACAGCAGCTGTCTGGATTAACAGCCAAAGTTTTGGAGTATCAGCAAAAAATCCAAGAGCAGATCGCGGCAAGTACCTATGACTTTTCCGAAGAATCGTTGCGCCAGGAATTGACGAAGGTCGGGGAAGCTCAGGAGTTAAAACGTTCCTTGGATAACTATGGGCAGGAACGGCGTTTTGTGATCCAGCG
Source organism: Enterococcus olivae (assembly GCF_053760925.1). Lineage (NCBI taxonomy): Bacteria > Bacillati > Bacillota > Bacilli > Lactobacillales > Enterococcaceae > Enterococcus > Enterococcus olivae. Next base: position 223,955 of record NZ_JBSMVT010000002.1, on the reverse strand, counting down.
TCTAGAAGAGTTGGCGGAGGTTGCCCAGCAAAAAGCACCTGATCTGGCACAGCTTCAGGCAGAGCATCAGCAGGCTGAGGCGCAGGCAGAAGAGCTACAGCAGCAGGTCATTCAGCAACAGGAGCTCTATCGCAACAATCAGGAGCTGTTGGTGCAACTGACGCAATTAGCGGAGCAAAACAGTGTACAATTAGAAGAGATGAGTCAATTGCAGCAATTGTTCCAAACGATGAATGGTGACAATCAGCAAAAAATCAGCATTGAGCGATATGTGTTACAATCATTTTTAGCAGAGATTTTAGAAGTGGCCAATCAACGGCTGATCAAACTGACTCGCGGACGCTACCAGTTCCTTCTAGCAGAGGAAAAGGGAAGCTACCGCAGTTCAACAGGTCTGGAGATCAATATTTATGATGACAATGCTGGTATGAGTCGTCGAGCCCATACCTTGTCTGGCGGAGAGAGCTTCATTGCGGCGCTAGCCTTGGCTCTTTCACTGGCAGATGTGATCCAAAACCGATCAGGCGGGATCGCCATTGAAGCCTTGTTCATCGATGAAGGCTTTGGTTCTCTGGACGAGGAATCCTTGGAAATGGCGATGGAGGCCTTGGAAATGATCGAGAATGAAGGTCGATTGATCGGGATCATTAGTCACGTAAGGGAATTGAAGGATCGTATCCAGCAGCAGCTGGTCGTACAAGCCAATGGAAATGGACAAAGCCGCATCAAGAGTCAATTGATGTAGAGGAGGAAAATGAATGAAGTGGAGCATTCCAGAAAAAATCATTGATAAAGCAAGAGCCTATCTCAATGATGGTCGTGTCCTGTCTGTGACACCAGATCCAGAGAATCAAGTCTGGCATGCGGAAGTATTGGGAAGCGAACTGTATCGTGTGGATTTGGATGCCAGTGCTAAGGAAGAAGACTATTGTCAATGTCCTTATTGGGAAGAGCATCATTACTGCAAACATACGGTAGCAGTTGAATTGTATTTGCGTAAAGAAGGCAAAACACGGATGCTTTCAAAGAGTGAAGCGCCTAAAAAAGAAGTTTTTTCACCTTCTGTCATGTTTTCTAATGGTTTTCACCGTTTAGCGATGGAAGCCAATGAGCAAGTGGTGCCACTGGCGATCGAGTGTCAGCTAGAGAGTTTACCAACCAATCCGTATCGTCATGAGCTGGATGTCTTGGGGATCTCGCTGAAAATTGGCGAACGAACAGGTCGCAGCTACGTGGTTAAAAATATTTACAAGTTTTTACAAGTCTATGAAGAAGAAAAAAAATTTTTGGTCAATAAACAAAACAGCTTTCATTTGAATCCAAAGGCTTTTGATGAAGCAACCAACGCTTTTCTGGAAAGATTGTCTCATCTAGCACAAACACAGCAATTGAGTGGGCAGTCTGGGATTCAAGTGAAGGGAAAGCTGGATAAAAAGTATTTGCTTTTACCAGTAGAATCGGCGCGTTCCTTCGTGGAAGAAATGCTACAGTTTCCTTTCCTCTTACAAACGGAGACGGAAAAAATACGAACGCTACGATTTGCAGAAGAGACGAAGCCTTTGCGCTTTTCTTTGGCAAGAGCAGCAGATCAGTTTGAATTAAAGGTCTTGAAGGACTTTGACCAAGTGTACAAATATTATGGTTGGGGCATCGTGGATCAGCAGATCTATTTCTTGAATACGAAAGAGCTGGAAATCTATTTGACCATGCAGCAGCTGTTAAAACGCTTAGAAATTCCGGTTATTGCCTATCCTAAAAATGAATTGTCGGTCTTGTTCAAACAGGTCTTGCCTTTGTTACGCAAGATCGGACAAGTCCAGATTTCTGAAGAAGTCTATCAATATATCAGTGATGAAGCCTTGAGAGTCATCTTTTATTTGAAGAGACGTCAAGGAAATATCGATCTACGAGTGGATTATGTTTATGGCGAAGTGGTTTATTCGACGGATGACAAACATCAGCGAATTCCTGACGGGCATCCTGAGATTTTGCGGGATTACAAGCAGGAACAGCGAGTGGAACTACTGGTACAAACCTTGAATTTCCTCAAGACAACGACCGGCTGGAAGAAGCCGATCCCGACAGGAGAAGACTTGTATCGCTTCTTTAATCTCGAATTGTCTTATATGCGCCAGTTGGGTGAAATCCGTATGGGGAAAAAATTGCGGGAACTTTATCTAGACGGTCGCAAATTCCAACCACAGATCGAGGTCAGTCAATCAGGTTCATGGCTGGATGTTTCCTTTGATATCTCTGGCATTCAAACGAATGAGATCGATGCCGTACTGCAAAGTCTGATGCGTAACGAACGTTTCCATGCTTTGGAAAATGGTCAGGTCTTATCCTTGGATTCTGAAGAATTTCAGGAAACCAGCAAAGTGCTGGCACAGTTAAGAGAAAACATCCAGACACAGCGTGGAGTGGTGCAGTTGCCCCTGAATCAAGGATTGCAGCTACAAGATCAGCTAGGAGATCGAGCACATTTTAGTGAAGATTTCGAGCAGATGGTGGATGATCTGACTCATCCGGAGAATTATGCAGCGGAGCTTCCCGACAATCTGCAGGCAGACTTGCGGGAATATCAGCTGACGGGTTTCCGATGGTTGAAAATGTTGAGTCACTATCAATTTGGTGGAATTTTGGCCGACGAGATGGGACTTGGGAAAACCTTGCAGACGATCAGCTATTTGCTTTCTGAAAAAGCAGAACATCAAACCATCCAGGTTCTGATCGTGGCACCGGCAAGTTTGACTTATAACTGGCAGCAGGAGCTCAAAAAATTTGCACCGAGTCTGCAGGCAGTTGTAGTGAGTGGCAGCAAGGAAGAACGTGAGCAACAGCTACAACAGGAAGGCGACATCTGGATCACCTCCTATGCCAGCTTGCGTCAAGACATCGAAACGTATCGTCAGCAAAACATCGACTATCTGATCTTGGATGAAGCTCAAATGGTCAAAAACAGCAGTACTAAGACTGCGCAGGCGTTACGTTCGCTGAAAGTGCCGCATCGTTTTGCTTTGAGTGGCACGCCGATCGAGAATCATCTGGAGGAGCTGTGGGCCTTGTTCCAAATGATCATGCCGGGCTTCTTCCCAAGCAAGCAAAAATACCGAGAGCTGTCGACTGAAAAAATCGCAGCTATGATCCAACCCTTTATTCTGCGTCGTGACAAACGAACGGTATTGAAGGATCTGCCGGAAAAACTGGAGACCAATTATTACAGTGCTCTGACCGAAGAGCAAAAAACAGTCTATCTGGCATATCTACGTCAAATGCGCGAAGAGATCTCGGGAATGGATTCGTCAACGTTCAAGAAAAATCGTATCAGTATTTTAGCTGGTCTAACTCGTTTGCGACAGATTTGTTGTGATCCACGACTCTTTGTTGAGGACTACGAAGGTGGCTCTGGCAAACTGGAGCAGGTCAAGGATCTGATTCAAGCAGCGAAGGAAAACAATCGTCGTGTATTGTTGTTTTCTCAATTTACTAGTATGTTGTCGATCATTGAAGAAGAGTTGGCAGAAATTGGTCTGGAGACCTTCTATCTGCGAGGCAGTACACCGCCCAAAGAACGTATCGAGATGGTTGATGCCTTTAATGCAGGAGAGAAGGATGTCTTCCTGATTTCATTGAAAGCTGGCGGGACCGGACTGAATCTGACAGGTGCCGATACGGTGATTCTCTATGACCTATGGTGGAATCCAGCAGTCGAAGAGCAGGCAGCCGGCCGAGCACATCGAATCGGACAAAAGCATGTCGTCGAGGTTTGGCGTATGATCGCTGAAGGAACCATTGAGGAACGGATGAATTCTCTGCAGCAGGAAAAACGAGAATTGTTCCAAAAAGTCATTCAAGGCAATGAAACACAATTGCAGCAAATGACCGAAGAAGACATTCGCCTGATTTTGAGTGTTGGTGAAGAATAACAAAAAGTATCTGTTTTCTGAATAAGAGACAGATACTTTTTTTAATGAGAGGAACTGCAAAATCCCTTCTTTGCGTTTCTATTTTAGTTTCTCTATAATGAGAGTTATTGAAAGGAGGAAAGGGAATGTTAAAACGTTTCTTTAGTTATTATCGACCGTACAAGTCGTTGTTTTTATTAGATTTTTGTTGTGCGATCTTAGCCGGTATTCTTGAATTGGCTTTTCCGATCGCTGTCAATCAAGTAATTGATACGATCATGCCACAAAATAATTTTCGCTATGTGATCCTAGCATCGATCGGTCTATTTGCTTTTTATATTATCAATACGGTTTTGCAATACATTGTCGTTTACTACGGACATAAGCTAGGTGTCAATATTGAGACAGATATGCGTCGGGAATTGTTTGGTCATCTGCAAAAGCAGTCCTTCGAGTATTACGACAACCAAAAGACTGGTAAATTGATCAGCCGTTTGACCACCGATCTGTTTGAGATCTCCGAGGTTGCCCATCATGGTCCAGAAGATGTTTTCATTACGATCATGACTCTGGCAGGTTCGTTTCTTTTGATGCTGAATATGCACGTCAAACTGGCGTTAGCAACCTTTGCGTTGATTCCGCTAATCTCGTTGGCGCTGATTTTCTTCAATAAGAAAATGACCAATGTGAATACCGAGATCTACGACAATCTAGGGGAATTCAATGCGGGTGTGGAGGCTGCTGTCAGCGGTATCCGTGTGACTCAGTCCTTTGCTCGTGAGAACTTTGAAGCCCAGCGTTTCAATCGTTTGAGTGAATTATATCGTCAGTCCAAGATCGTCTTTTATCGTGTGATGGCGATCAGCTCGGCCTACAATTATTTGATGATTCGCTTGATCAATTTGTTTGCCTTGATTTTTGGTGCCTATTATACGATTCAAGGAGAACTGACTTATGGAGAGTTCGTCGGCTTTATCTTGCTTTCAAATGTGTTTGTTCGTCCAATCGAAAAGGTCAATACTATGATTGAAAGTTATCCTAAAGGAATCGCTGGTTTCAAGCGTTTGACAGAGGAGCTGGATAAAGAATCATTGATCCAAGACAAGCCAGGAGCGAAACCTGTGACACAATTGACGGGCAATATCTCTTATCAAAATGTTTCCTTTGCTTATGCAGATGCAACGAAAGTATTAAATAACATTTCGTTGGATATCAAAGCAGGAGAGACGGTGGCTTTTGTGGGACAAAGTGGCTCTGGAAAGACGACGCTTTGTAATTTATTGCCACGTTTTTATGAAGTGACGGAAGGTCAAATCACGATTGATGGTCAAGATATTCAGGATATGACCTTGGCATCCTTGCGACAACAGATCGGTACTGTGCAACAGGAGGTCTTCTTGTTTCCGGGAACGATCCGTGAAAATATTGCTTATGGCAATTTGGATGCAGGTGAAAGAGAGATCCGTGAAGCTGTTCGTTGGGCCCATTTGGAAGGTGTGATCGATCAAATGAGTGACGGATTGGATACGGTGATTGGTGAACGTGGCGTGAAATTATCTGGCGGACAGCGTCAGCGGGTAGCGATCGCACGTATGTTCTTGAAAAATCCACCAATCTTGATCTTGGATGAAGCGACCTCTGCTTTAGATACGGAGACAGAACAAGTAATTCAGGAATCACTCAACTCCTTGGCCGCTGGTCGAACGACCTTGATCATTGCCCATAGACTGGCAACGATCAAACATGCGACTCGGATCATTGTCATGAGTGAGCGAGGGATCCTTGAAGAAGGTACCCACGAAGAACTGATGAACAGAAATGGACACTATCGTAAACTGTACGAAGCACAATTTCATCATTAATAACAAAACAAAGGACAAAGAAAAGGCCGAAAAAGGCAATTTTTCTTTGTCCTATTTGATTTTTTAGTTTTCTCATAATCGTTAAAATAAAACACCTCATTTTCATGAAAATGAGGTGTTTGATGAGAGTCTCGAGTAGCCTCTAAGAAAAACAGTAACACCTCGTGAAAAATTTACTTAAGTTATAAAATAACAAAAATGAAGTGTTTGGAACACTCGCTATTGACCGAGGCGATTTAAAAAGAGAAAAGAGCTTGCTGTGAAAAGTTTTTTCTCTCGCGTCTTTTTCATAAAAGAGAGATTTTTTGTTAGAAACCAAATTAAAAACAAATTGTAAAAAGATTGTCATAAAATATTAATGTAACAGATAAATCCATCTGTTACATAATAATAAAAAAATGAGAAAAATATTTTAAAGCAAGGAAAAGGTTGATAAAAAGCGGTTTGAATAAGCATATGTTTTTATTAAATAACGTTTTGTTTGTTTATAAAGTCGAAAAAAACACTAGTAATTCTCAATAGTGTGCGTTATAATAGAGACAGAAACAAATCGAAAGTTGCTACTGTTTTAAATTTAAAAGGAGTGATACACGTTGTTAACACTATATACTTCCCCAAGTTGTACATCATGTAGAAAAGCTCGTGCCTGGTTACAAGAACATGAGATTCCTTTTGTAGAGAGAAATATTTTCTCTGAACCATTGAACATCGATGAATTAAAATCGATTCTTCAAATGACTGAAGATGGTACTGAAGAAATCATTTCAACTCGCTCAAAAGTTTTCCAAAAGTTAAATATGAATTTAGACGAGCTTCCGTTGAAAGAATTGTTGACTTTGGTACAAGAGAACCCCGGTCTGTTACGTCGTCCGATTATGATTGATGAGAAGAGACTTCAGGTAGGCTTTAATGAAGATGAGATTCGTCGTTTCTTACCAAGAGATGTACGTCAACTTGAATTGCGTCAAGCGCAATTGATGGCGGGATTATAGAAGCTAATAAAGAGATCAGGATCTTTTCGTAGATCCTGATCTCTTTTATTTTTCTTAAGAATGTAGAGGGCTCTATGGCTAGTTTGATATTTGTAACGTTTTTCTCTTTACATTTTTAGCACTTCCGTTACAATGAAGCTATAGTATCAAATAAGTGAGGTGTAGCTAAGATGGAAATGGAACATATCAATGAAAATACGATTCGTGTATTGATCAAAAGCGAAGATTTAGCTGCTAGAGGCATCACTTTTTTAGATTTACTGGGAAATCACAAGGAGATTGAAAACTTTTTCTATAGTATTTTAGAAGAAGTTGATGTGGACGATGAATTCAAAGGGAGTGAAGCGGTGACCTTTCAGGTTCTGCCGAAGGGTGATGGCTTGGAATTGTTCATCAGCAAAAACTCTTCTCTTGAGAATGTTGATCCTTATCAGGTATACGGGGATTACTATTCACCAGAAGAGATCACAGACTGGCTGAAAAATGAAGACCCAGATTCCTATGAAGGATTTACACAGACTGAGCTGATGGAATGGTTCAAAAATCAATTTCCAGGTAAAAATGAAAAAAATCAAAATGAACCTGCACCGATCGTTCGAGAATTGGTCTTCGAATTGTCTGGTTTTGAAGCAATGATTCAACTGGCTGCGCAGATCGAGATCGAAGACGCAGTAACAAATCTGCATTTAATGAACGATCAATATTATCTAGAAGTACAATTTTTAGGTGAAATAGTAACAGAGAAACAGATTGAGAATCAGATCGCGATCATTTCTGAATTTGCCCGTAAAAGCTCTGTGACTTCTGAAGTATTGTCTGAACACGGTGAACGGATCATGGAAGAAGATGCACTAGGATTGACACGAAACTATTTTAGCGTTTAAAAGACAAGCTCGCTTGTCTTTTTTTTGTATTTTTACGCTTTTCCTGCGTATTTAGGTATAAAAGGGGAGAAGCGTATGTTTGTTGCAGAAACGCTCACGGGAGAAAGAATTCTTGCCAATGAAGTTGTAGAAAAGACAGAAAAAGCTTTTGTGTGCCCGGGGTGTAAAGGAACTGTCATTTTCAAAAAGGGAATCATCAAGCAGCCTCATTTTGCTCATCGTCAGACAACTGTTTGTGATAGCTTTAGTGAGGGCGAGACGAAAGAGCATTTGGACAATAAATTATGGTTGCAGCAGTGGCTTTCTGGCAGTCAGCTAGAGGCCTATTTGCCGGAGTTGAAGCAGCGACCAGATATCCTGTGGGGAACAGTGGCAGTTGAAGTTCAGTGTTCAGCACTTTCGATCGAGCGCTTGACTGAAAGAATAACCAATTATCGGCAACATAATTATTTTTCTTGGTGGTTGTTGGGCATCAAACTGTCTCCTAACAAACATTGGCGCGAGTTGCAGAAAGCCTGTAGCTATTATTCTGATAGCTGGGGCATTCATTTATGGACGATTCGTGAAAAGGAAATCTCATTGTTCTACAACGTTCAGCTGCATTTTCGTTTGGGGACAGTTTATCAAAGTAAAACATGGTCTTCTAAAAATAATCTGGGGCAGCTTTGGGCTTTTGAACCAGACTGCTGTGCAGAGATTCAGTGGCAAGCTAGTGACTATCAGCGCCATATTCAGAAAAAATTGTTTCAGGAGGATCCACGAATTCGTTCCTTGCAGGAGCAGCTGTATCTGTTAGGTGGAAATATTCAAGCACTGCCACGTTGGTGTTACGAAGCCAGCGGGTATTATTTTTATTTCGAAGACTGTCTGTTATTTTTGAGGTATTGCTATACCTTGACAGAGGATTTCAAAGCATGGTTGATGTTTCTAAAAAAATTAGCCTATCTATGGCTGTTTCCATTGGTCTCACAAAAAGAGATTCTTTGGCAGGTCTATCAGGAGTGTCAAAGACTGAATGAAAACACTGCTTATTTTTGAGCAGTTTGACTGTAGCGAAAAGTTGAAATATGATACACTTGTCTTATTGATCGAAGGAGGAATGACTATTATGTCAGAAGCAAAACAATTGCCAAGTCGGGAAGAAGTTGCTGAAGCATCGACTTGGGACTTAACAAAAATCTTTGAAGATGATGCGGCTTTTGAGCTTTCATTCAAAGAAATACAGGAAGAATTAAAGAAAGCAGCGTCTTTCAAAGGAACGTTGAAAAATGGGGGTTCTGCTTTTCTAGAAGCATTGGAATATATTTTGGATGTTTCTCGTAAACTAGAAAAATTATATGTTTATAGTCATTTGAAAAATGATCAGGATACTGCCAATACGACCTATCAAGCCTTGTATGCTCGTTCAAGCAGTTTGTTAGCACAAGCAAGTGAAGCAATCTCATGGTTTGAGCCGGAATTACTGACACTGAGTGATGAAACGATTTGGGGCTACTTTGATGAAGAACCTGGACTCGAGCTTTACCGTCATTTTGTGAAACAGTCGGTCGATAATCGAGCACATGTACTGCCAGCAGAACAGGAAGCCTTACTGGCTGGAGCTGGTGAGATCTTTGGTTCACCGGGCAATACTTTTGCTGTGTTGAACAATGCAGATTTGGAATTTCCAACGATCGAAGGAGAAGAAGGAGAAAAAATCCAACTTTCTCATGGTGTCTATGGTCAATTACTGGAAAGTACTGACCGTCGTGTTCGTGAAGATGCCTTTAAAGGGATGTACAGTGTTTATGAGCAATTCCGTAATACCTTTGCTTCTACTTTGAGTACGAATGTTAAAGGGCACAATTACAAAGCGAAGGTTCGCAAATACGATTCTGCTCGTGAGGCAGCATTAAGTAACAATCATATTCCAGAAAGCGTGTATGATACATTGGTAGACGTTGTCAACAAAAACTTACCTCTACTACATCGCTACATGGACTTGCGCAAGCGTCTACTAAAAGTAGAGGAGCTACACATGTATGATGTCTACACACCTTTGTTGGGAGAGGCACCGATCAGCTATACCTACGAACAAGCGGTAGACAAAGCGATCGAGGCATTGGCACCAATGGGAGAAGAGTATCTGACTGTCGTCAAAGAAGCTTTTGCTACACGCTGGATCGATGTGATCGAGAACAAAGGCAAACGCAGCGGTGCGTATTCTTCTGGTGCGTATGATACCCTACCATACATTTTAATGAATTGGCACGATACATTGGACCAACTCTTTACATTAGTCCATGAAATGGGACACAGTGTCCACAGCTATTTCACACGTAAAAATCAACCGTATGTCTACGGTGATTACTCGATTTTCTTGGCGGAGATCGCTTCAACGACCAATGAAAATATTCTAACTGAACATTTACTAGAAACTGAATCAGATCCTCGGGTCAGAGCCTATGTGTTGAACCATTATCTGGACGGTTTCAAAGGGACCGTGTTCCGCCAAACGCAATTTGCAGAATTTGAACACTTCATGCACGTAGAAGAGGCGAAAGGCACGCCATTGACTAGCGAATTCCTAAGCGACAGCTATGGCGAGTTGAACAAGAAATATTACGGGGAAGCAATTACGGATGATCCAGAGATTCACTTTGAATGGGCCCGTATCCCGCACTTCTACTACAATTACTATGTGTTCCAGTATTCAACAGGTTTCTCTGCCGCTTCTGCTTTGGCAGGTAAGATCTTGAATGAAGGACCAGAAGCTTTGACCAATTACTTGAATTATCTAAAAGCTGGTAACAGCGATTATCCAATTGAAGTAATGAAAAAAGCTGGTGTGGATATGACACAAGCGACCTATATCGAAGATGCGATGAATATCTTTGAAACACGCTTGAATGAATTGGAAGCATTGGTCGAAGAATTAGAAAAATAAGCGAAGAAAAACCGGAGAATGTGGGTTCTCCGGTTTTTTTGCCCATCTATCAGGCTTTCGGCTGACGGTTTTCTTTTTTTCCTATGGTACAATGAAAGTAGAACTTTGATAAACAGGAGGGAAAAAGGATGAAACGATTGATGAAAACCGTTACGACGTTCTTTTTACTGAGTGTCAGTATCTTAATGTTTAGTAGCGAGGTGCAAGCCGCAGAAAACACGATGTCTACGATAGACATTCAAGTACAACTATTAGAAGACGGTTCCGGTGTGATCACAGAGCATCGAGAAATGGATATGCATGAAGGAACAGAATTATACATCGTTCTTGATAACCTGCAGGAATCAAATCTAATTGATTTTCAAGTCGAGGGCTTTCAAAATGATCCAAATTGGGACAGTCAGAGAAGTCAAGTAGAAAAAGCTGGTACTTACGGGGTAGCAGAGACGGGAGATGGCTACGAGTTGATCTGGGGGATTGGCGACTACGGACAAAATCAGTATGAGCTGACCTACACTTTGTCTAATTTGGTACGCGATCTGGAGGATGGTCAAGCCCTGCTATGGAATTTCAATACTTTTGGTGATATTCCACCTGCTGAATTGACGATGACGATCGAAGGACCTGTTCCTTTCACGAATGAAAATACAAACATCTGGGGCTTTGGTTTAGAAGGAGATATCCAGTTGGAAAATGGTCGGATCATCTGGCGCTCGACTCATCCACTGAGTAGTAGAAACTATGCAACAGTTTTGGCTCAGTTTCCAGTAGGTACTTTTCAGCCGGCTGTTCAAGAAGACATGACGCTTGAAGAGCAACGGGAAATGGCGATGGAAGGTTCTGCTTACAATGACCGTCAAGGGGGCGGTGGTATCAGCCGGACAGTGATTGCTTTGATCATAGCAGCCGTTGCAGGGATCATCGCCTTGGTGACCTTTATGATCTTGCACACCAAAAAAGCTTTCAAAGGTGTGGGAGAATTTGATCGACGTGGCAAACTAAAAAAACGCAACAAAGATGTTCTTTACGATCAAATTCCCTATACTGATGGAGATTTTGCGGATCTTGCCTTCTTGTTGCAACGTCTCTATGTAGGTTCTTTCCAGCAGCTTTTCTTTGCTTATCTTTTGAAATGGGCGAAGGAAGAGGAAATCCATATTGAGACAGAAGAAGTTAAAAAACTTCTTCGAACAAAACAGGAAACAACCATCCAGATCCTTGATTATGAAGAGGCAACAGAGGAATTTGGCGTACCTTTTGACAACTACATTGATCATGTGATCGCCAGTGATGGGGAGCTGTCCTATGAGTCAGCAGTCTGGAAGATCATGCTGGAGGCAGCCGACAGCAATGGAGTTGTTACTGGCAAAAAGATCCAGGAGTGGTCAACTGCTCATGGAGAAGAAATCAGTGAATTGGATTCGAAACTGATCGAGTATTCGCAAAAGACCCTTGAGAAAAAAGGGTATCTCACCATGAATGAAGTCCGAGTCTTTGGTCAAACCTTGCCGGTAGCTTCACCATCAGACAAAGGTCGAGAATTGGCAGATCGTCTGACTCAGTTTCAGAATTATTTGAGTCAGATCAATCTAAAGGAAGCAGCAACTTATGAGCAAAATATGCCTTGGGAGGATCTTGTTATCTGGGCAGCTGTTTACGGTCGGGCCGAGCTCGTTGTGAAACAACTGGAAGAGTTTTTCCCAGAGGTTTGGGAATCCTGGTCAAATGAATATCCTTATTTCTACGGTGGTTTTCATGGCTACCATGGTTTTTATGGCAGCTGGTCACAAGGCTTTGACAACAGTGGATATGGTTCTTCTTCCTCTGGTTCCGGTGGTTCGACCTCGGCTGGTGGCGGAGGCGGTGCCGGTGGTGGAGGCGGCGGTGGCGCTCGCTGATCCATCCTCTAGCAAACAGACGTTGACAACTTGTCAGCGTCTATTTTTTCTGTAAATTTTCTTGAAAGCGACTTTATTTCGCAGTATAGTAAACTTACAGAACGCGAGGGATGAGAATGAAAGAGGAGAATGAATTAAAAAAATTAGATGGGACGAAAATCATCTTTATTGCCAAGGGGCTTGTTGTTGGGGTTTGTGTAGGATTCGTGGTTAGTTTGTTTCGCTTATTGATCGAAACAGCCAGCCATTACGTGGTGGAGCTTTATTTGTTTTTTTGGGAGTCACCTTTGTGGCTGATTCCATGGGCAGGAATTTCTTTGCTAGTTGCTTTGTGGTTAGGAAAATTGATTGCCAGTGAATCGAATATCAAAGGTAGTGGAATTCCTCAGGTAGAGGCCTTTTTAAGAGGACAGTTGAAGGTTCGTTGGTTCTCTGTTTTATGGAAGAAATTTATTGGCGGGATCTTAGCGATCAGCTCGGGTTTATTTCTGGGAAGAGAGGGACCGTCTATTCAGTTGGGAGCTGTTGTGGCACAAGGAATCAGTGAGGGGATGCACCAGTCAAAATCAGAAGAAAAAATTTTGGTATCCAGCGGGGCGAGTGCTGGTTTGGCGGCGGCTTTCAATGCACCGATCGCAGGACTTTTGTTTGTGCTTGAAGAAGTCCATCATTCGTTTTCGCCATTGATTTGGTTGACTTCTTTTTCAGCAGCCTTATCGGCGAATCTGGTTTCTTTGCATTTTTTTGGGATGACCCCGGTCTTGTTTATTGGTGAAATGGAAAAAATCCCTTTGCGATATTACTGGACACTGCCATTATTAGGCGTTTTTGTAGGTCTGATGGGCTGGCTCTATCAGCGAGTCCTGCTTGCCTTGCCAAAACTCTACGGAAAACTTCCTTTTCTATCACCAAATTATTATGGTATCATTCCTTTCTTGCTTATTTTACCGATCGGGTTAGTGTTGCCTCGTTTTTTGGGTGGCGGCCATCAGATCGTTTTATTTTTAGCGGAGGTACCGTTGAGTTTTTGGATGCTAGTGGGCTTATTTTTATTTCGTTTTGTTTTCTCAATGGTTTCTTATGGTTCAAATTTACCAGGAGGTATTTTTTTACCGATCCTTTCTTTGGGAGCAATTTTAGGGACCTTGTATGGCGTGGTCTTGTCACAATCATTTGGAGTGGACGAAGGCTTGATCAAAAACTTCTTGGTCTTTGCAATGGCGGGTTATTTCGCTGCAATCGGGAAGGCACCGCTGACAGCGATGGTCTTGGTAACAGAGATGATTGGCAGTATGAGTCATTTGATGTCGATCGGAATCGTTGTGCTAGTCAGCTATATCGTCGTGGACAGCCTGGGTGGCAAGCCGATCTATGAGACGTTGCTTGAACGAATCGTTCAGCCCAATTTTGGCGATATCACTGGTAAGAAAACGATCATTGAATTTCCTGTGGCTCCTGGTAGTGCTTTTGATGAGTGCATGGTTCGAGATATCGAGTGGCCTCGGGAGATGCTCTTGACGTCGATTCGTCGAGGAGCGGCGGAGTTATTGACTCATGGTGACACAGTCATTCTTGGAGGAGATGTGCTGATCATTTTGACCGATCAAGGGATTTCTCAAAAGGTCAAAAATCATTTGAGTAAGCAAATGAATACTTTGCAGAATACTTGATCCGCAGATGAACATTAAAAACAAACGAAAGAGCTGTAGAAAATTTTTTCCTTCTACAGCTCTTTTCTTTTGTACATAAAGAAACTTGAATGTTGCAATGTACAATCTAATATGAATAGAACCGCTGCACTACACAACGAAGTCTGCTTCGGTCGACCGTGAGACCAACTTGAGCCTGAAGTCTCAAGTTTGCCAAGCTTCAAACTGGGACTAATCGCTAAAGCGGATCAGTCCCAGTAATTCACATTGGCTCTTGGACACGGTGACGCCGCAGCCTTGTTGCTTCATTCCGCTAAGTATAAACACTTCTGTTTTATTTTTGTAAAAGTAACTCATAGTTGAAAGTTGCTGTTTAGCGTAACGAAGAGAAGGGATTGCGTTGTCGCCGTGCTTAGAATTCAATGTGAATTAGTCTCAGTTGCCAACTTGATTGGTTACTGAGACTTTGAAGCTTGAAAGACGAGAGACGAAAGGCTCCCGTCGGTTCCACGGCTGACTTGAAGCAAGCCCTTCTCGCAGTGAGCATTACTATACAAAAAACGACTGTCAATCGCAAGAATTGAAGTCGCTTGGGTTTGAATTATAATAATTTTAGTGAAGAGATACTTTGCTCAACATATCCGTTGCCTTGTTTCAAGTTGCACAATGGAGAATCTAGATAATCTTCATATCCTGACTGACAAAGTTTAGGAATGACTTGGACAGCTTCTGGACCATTGAGAAGAAGTCCGTCACATTCGTGATCGTAATTATATAAGACTGCTGAATTCTGTTTTTCGATTTGGAAATTGCGGGCCATTTCTTGATCCTGCCAAAAGAGCTCCTTGATCAAGTTAGATTTCCGATCCTCCCGGAAAACTTCAATGTCGCCACCAGTTTTAGCAAAAAGTATCTCAACCAATTCCGGTGTATAGGCTGTATGATGACAAAGGATAGCGGTTTGTAGTTTCAGTAAAAAATTTCTGGCATATTTTTTTCCTTGTAGCTGAGCAGCCTTTACATCCAGTGCGGCTGAATAGGCATGTGCCAAAAATGCTGTTTGCGCAGTCTTATCCTGTGACAGTCGATCGCTGCTTTGCACCACAGCTCTATTTGTCGTGAGATTGACCAAAGGACAAATTTGTAAATTGATCTTTTGGTGGTGCTTCTGGATAAAGTCAACTAGTTTCTTTTCTGTTTCGTAGCATGCAACACCAAATGGATGAACGAATAAATAAATCTCAATCACAAAATAATCCCCCGAATATCATACTTTCTAATAAATCCAGCCCCCATTCTAACAGAAAAAGAGTAAAAGGAGAAACGAAAACCTTTTTTAGCTACTCCGTGTAGCACGAAGGATCTTATTTTCTGCGGGAAGATAAGGAATGTCGTGCTGCTGTAGATAATTATCAAAGGATGCTCTTCCTTTGACAGCGTCACTTACTTCCAGCTCCAGTTCGTAGTCATGCTGTTCATTGTACCAGCTTTCATCCAAAGCCAGCAGACCTTCTTCGATTGGGAATTCAGCTCGTTTAGTAGTTAATTTTGTCAGAAGGAGCAACGATTGTGGATCGATCGACAAGCGGTGTAGCTCTTCAGCCACGACGCCGTCAGTTGGGATAGCTTGCTTCTGAATCCAATCCTGTGTTTCTTTCAGTGAAAGAGTTTCCGTTGTCTCCAGTAAGCCGACTGTTTGCGGAGTCTTTAAGGTGACTTCGCCGTAAGTCTCATATTCGCGGATTCTCAGCCCGCAACGCAATTGGCGCAAGGTGTTGTCCGCAGTATCAAAATACACATTGGTTTGTGTATGAAATTGTGTTTCCTTCAGTTGATAATAGCTACACAGTTGTTGATAGCTATCTGCTGTCAGCATCGTTTTAAATTCGATCTCCAGTTGTTTCATGTCTTCAACTCCTTGCTTTACTTTTACAGGAAAGACCTAGGTTCGTCAACTTAAAAAAACTGAAGGTGAATACTAAAGGTTTTCGATGACTTATGCTAAAATGGTAATTGTATGTTAGCTGAGAAATGAGGGATTTTGATGGAGAGAGAGTGGGACCGTTTGTTAGCCCCCTATGAGCAAGCAGTAGCTGAATTGAAAGTCAAGCTGCGTGGTATCCGTAAACAATTTCGAGAAAAAAATGAACATGTACCCATCGAGTTCGTCACGGGTCGTGTTAAACCCGTCGAAAGTATTTTGGCGAAAGCACAGTTACGAAATATCTCGATCGAACGACTTGAGGCCGAAATGTCGGACATCGCTGGTTTGCGGATCATGTGCCAGTTTGTAGAAGACATCCACGAAGTCGTTCGTTTGTTGCGGAGTCGCAAAGACATGAAAGTAATCATTGAAAGAGATTATGTGACAAACAACAAATTAAGTGGTTACCGCTCTTATCATTTAGTTGTTGAATATCCTGTCCAGCTAGTTGAAGGCGAAAAAAGGATCTTAGCTGAGATCCAGATCCGGACGCTAGCAATGAATTTTTGGGCGACGATCGAACATTCATTGAATTATAAATATCAAGGAGATTTTCCAAAAGAGATCGGTGAACGCTTGAAACGAGCAGCAGAAGCAGCCTACCAGTTGGATGAAGAAATGTCGAGTATCCGAGAAGAAATTCAGGAAGCGCAGCATTTGTTTTCTCATGGTAAAGGCAGTTCTGATGATACAGGTTACCGAAGGATCGCTGAATGGAAGGGAGGGTCGAAATGAAACAACTAAAAGTAGCAGTCATCCACAGTCATGTGGAGCAGTCGCTGCGGGCAGCAGACAGGCTGTATACTTTACTGACAGAAAGAGGCCATGAGATCAATCGTGAGCAACCGGATATCGTGATTTCGGTAGGTGGCGACGGGACGCTTTTATCGGCTTTCCACCTTTACAATCATAAACTGGACAAAGTACGTTTTTTAGGTGTGCATACTGGACATCTAGGCTTTTATACGGACTGGCGCGATTATGAATTGGAAGAGCTGGTTGAAACTCTTTGCAGTGACCAAGAGAAAAGTGTCAGCTACCCTCTGCTGGATGTTCGGATCAAATACCGCAACGGGAAACCAGACAAGCATTTCTTAGCATTGAATGAATCGACGATCAAGCGGGGCAACCGCACGATGGTCGCTGATATCTATATCAAGGACGAATTATTTGAACGATTTCGGGGAGACGGACTCTCTGTCTCGACCCCGACTGGTTCTACTGCCTACAACAAGAGTGTTGGCGGAGCGGTGCTGCATCCTAGCATCAATGCTTTCCAACTGGCAGAGATTGCTTCCCTCAACAACCGAGTCTTTCGGACACTGGGTTCTCCGATCGTCGTTGCCCAGCAAGAATGGGTCGCAGTCAAACTGCAGGATAGTACCGATTACCTAGTCACGATCGATCAATTCAATATTCAACAAGATGAGATCGAATCGGTTAATTATCGCATCGCTGATGAACGGATCCACTTTGCTTCGTATCGTCATATGCACTTTTGGCATCGAGTAAGAGACGCATTTATTGGAGAAATTTAAAGTTTATGGAATTTACGTATCGTTTTACTAAAGAAGAACCACAGCAAGTCAAGTATTTTCTGAAAGAACAGGGAATCTCAAAAGGGTTGCTGGCAAAGATCAAGTTTCAAGGTGGCAGGATTTTTGTTAATGAGGCTATCCAAAATGTTTTATATGTATTAAAGCCATCGGACCTGATCCGGATCGTAATTCCTGATGAGGGAGAGCACGAGACGCTGCTTTTAGACGAGACACCGATCGATATCGTCTTTGAAGATGATCATCTGCTTGTGGTCAATAAGCCGGCAGGTGTTTCATCGATTCCGGCACAATATCATCCGAATCAAACGATGGCTAATCGAGTCAAGGCTTATTACAAGCGTCAGGGCTATGTTGATCAGGTCGTGCATATTGTGACACGTCTTGATCGTGATACGTCAGGCTTGATGTTGTTTGCTAAGCATGGTTTTGCACATGCCAAGCTGGATGTCCAGCTACGGGAGAAGAAGTTTGTCAAAAAATATCAAGCGCTGCTCTCGGGAGAAGTAGATTCATTGAAGGAGCATGCGCTGATCGAATTGCCGATCAGCCGAGATCTGACATCGATCATCAAGCGAAAAGTCTCTGAAGAAGGACAGTACGCAAAGACAGAATACTGGCTAAAGATCCGTGAAGAAGCAACAGCACTTGCAGATATCCAACTACATACGGGTAGGACCCATCAGATTCGTGTCCATTTTGCGGCGATTGGTTGTCCTTTGGTGGGAGACGATCTGTACGGTGGCAGTATGGATTTGCCACTGGAACGGCAAGCACTGCATTGTTATGAGCTACATTTCAGCCATCCGTTTACAAATGAGGACTTGGCTTTTACTTGCCCGTTGCCGGAAGACATGGCTGCGGTTAAGCGAATGATTGAAAAGAGGTGAGAAGATTGGATGAAACACAAGAACTAGAAGAACGTTTTGCTCAATTAGAAGAAGATTTGGATAAAGGGAATCTCCAGCAATTCCGCGAGGATTTCTTGGAGATGCATATTTATGAGCAGGGGCAGTTTTATCAGTCTTTAAACAAAAAACAACGCTTGCGTGTCTATTCCTATCTCTCACCTAAAGAGCTAGCGGACATGTTTGACGTCATTGAAGAAGACAATGAGTACATGAAGGATTATTTAGCGGAGATGCGTCCAAGCTATGCCGCTGAGATGCTTTCTGAAATGTATACGGATAATGCCGTCGATTTGTTGAACACGTTGAGTAAAAAACAAATGGCCAAGTATTTGAGTCTGATGACTGCAGAAAGCTCGGCTGAAGTCAAAGAGCTGTTGCATTACGAGGATGACACCGCCGGCTCGATCATGACAACGGAGTTTGTATCGATCGTCGCTAATCAGACGGTCCGTTCTGCGATGTATGTCTTGAAAAGTAAGGCTGATTTCGCTGAAACGATTTACTACATTTATGTGGTTGATCAAGATGGGCGTCTCGTAGGTGTAATCTCCTTGAGAGACTTGATCATCAGTGAAGATGATACGATGATCTCTGACATCATGAATGAGCGTGTGATGTCTGTCCACGTAGGTGACGACCAAGAAGACGTTGCTCAAACTGTCCGTGACTATGACTTCCTGGCATTGCCGGTCACCGATTATGATGATCGTTTGCTAGGGATCGTAACCGTCGATGATATCATCGACGTTATCGATGATGAAGCGGCGAGTGACTACTCTGGTTTGGCGGGGGTCAACGTTGAAGAAATCAGTGAGAATCCAATCAAAGCTTCTGGCAAACGTTTGCCTTGGTTGATCACACTGCTGTTCTTGGGAATGGCAACAGCGACCTTGATCAGTCACTACGAAGATTTAGTCAGCGAAGCCAGTATTTTGGCTGTCTTTATTTCGCTGATCACTGGGACGGCCGGTAATGCCGGCACCCAGTCTCTAGCCGTTGCGGTCCGTCGTTTGACTATAAACGATGACAAGGCCAACAGTTTTTTTTCTACGGTGATAGGTGAGGTATTGACAGGTCTAGTCACCGGTGCGATCACCGGCTTGACGATCTTTGGAATCGTTGCTATCTGGCAAGGAAATCCGATCTTAGGTTTTGTGATCGGTATGGCGATGATGTGTGCGATCACTGTGGCAAATTTAGCCGGCAGCTTGATCCCGATGCTGATGGACAAGCTGGGTTTCGATCCAGCGGTCGCCAGTGGTCCATTTATTACTACCTTGAGTGATTTGACGAGTGTGCTGATCTATTTCAATATTGCTAGCTTGTTCATGAGTCACTTTATAGGAAGCTAGTTAACTAAATTCGAAAAGAAAAGGAATCGTCACTGATCAAAGTGGACGATTCCTTTTTATTTGCAAACTTTATATTAGTTCAACGATCTTGGTACCATGGACGTCACTAACTCCTAATGTATCGACGACTTCCTGGGCATTTTCAAAGGTGATACCACCACCAGGTAAGATCTCGATTCGATTCGCTGCGTGAGCAATCAGTGCTTTTAAATGCTCGTAATTCTCTGAGAGCGCTGAATCCATCGAACCTCCATGGGTCAAGATCCGCGTGATTCCCCGTTCAGCTAACCAGTCGATGGCTTCAAATTGACGTTCTTTGGGAATCGCATCAAAAGCCATATGAAAAGTGATTTGGAGACCTTCCGCATGTTCGATCAGCATTTCCAAGGCTTCTTCGTCCAGCCAATTGTTGGGTGTCAGGCAGCCAAAGACGACACCATCTGTGCCGAGTTTTTTAGCTTCGATCAAATCGGTATGCATGATTCGCAGTTCGATGTCATTGTAAACAAAGTCTCCACCACGAGGACGAATCATGGTCATTACGGTCACCCCTTTTTCTCCAGCATAGCTTAGGGCTTCTTCGATCACACCAGTACTGGGAGTCGTGCCTCCGACAGATAGGTTGTCACAAAGCTCAATGCGCTTGGCTCCCTTGGCGATCGCTTGCGGAATGTGGGTATAATTTTCTGCACAAAATTCTTTCAACATGTTTGCTGCTCCTTTTCCTTTTGTATATGTAGCATTTTAGCATAAGAATATGCTAAAGTAATGAAGGAAAGATGAGGAATGACTATGTTAAAAAAAATTGATCGCAGTGCGTTGTTTTTAAAAGAAAATACGGCTTTGTTTCAGTGTCCTTTGTGTCATGAAACAGTGACGAACAAAGAAAAAGCTCTGATTTGTCCCAACAAGCACCGCTTTGATTTATCAAAAAAAGGCACGCTTTACTTTTTGGACCGTCAAATCAAAACAGAATATGACAATCAGATGTTCGCTCATCGCGGAGCAATGATCAAAAGTGGGATGTATCAACCCTTGATTGAGCAACTAGCCATTTTTTGTGACAATGAGCAGGTGCTCGATGTCGGTTGTGGAGAAGGTAGCTTTTTGAATGCTCTGGCAGAGAAAACGTCCCTTCAACCGAGTGTAGGCTTTGATATTTCGAAAGAGGGAGTCTATCTGGCAACGAATCAACCTCAGCCACTTTTTTGGTGTGTGGCGGATTTGACGAAATTGCCCTTTGCTGACCAGTCCTTCTCAACGATTTTGAATATTTTTTCACCCTCGAATTATCAGGAATTTGACCGGATTTTAAAACCTGGTGGCAAAGTGATCAAAGTAGTCCCTAGAAGTCATTATTTGAAAGAGCTACGGGCAGCTTTTTATCCAGATGAGCCTGAAAAACAGCAATACTCCAACGTGCAGGTCGTTGAGAAATTCAAGCAGATGTATCCGAAAGTGGAAAGGTCTCAAGTTACTTATGTGTTTGATGTTCCAAAAGCGCAGCGTCTGTCTTTATTGGAGATGTCTCCTTTGGAATGGGGCGTTGACCCTGAGAGAAAAGCAGCCTTACAAAAAGCGCCGATCGAACAGATCACGATCGACCTGGATGTATTGATCGGTAAAAAATGATTAGCTATTGTTAAGAGTGGAATCTACAAATAGTGTATTGTTATAACTGCGCCACTGCAAGAATGACTTGCTTCAAGTCAGCCGTGGAACCGTCGTGAGCCAGTAGTCTCACGACTTTCAAGCTTCAAAGTCTCAGTAACCAATAAATTGGCAACTGAGACTAATTCACATTGAATTCTAGACACGGCGACAACGCAAGTCATTCTCTCCGTTACGCTAAAGAACCTTTTTCAAGCATGATTCTCTTTTAAAAGACAATCATTTTTATAGCTAGCGAAACAAAACAACAAGGCTGCGGTGTCACCGTGTCCAAGAGCCAATGTGAATTACTGGGACTGATCCGCTTTAGAGATTAGTCCCAGTTTGAAGCTTGGCAAACTTGAGACTTCAGGCTCAAGTTGGTCTCACGGTCGACCGAAGCAGACTTCGTTGTGTGGTGTAGTGGTTCTAGCTAAAAATCGGCAGTAATTCCGCTCAAATATTGAAGATTTTTTGAATTTTTCTAGTTCAAACGCTTGCAATCCTCACACAGGAGTGATATATTAATTTCAAG
Organism: Enterococcus olivae; assembly: GCF_053760925.1. Lineage (NCBI taxonomy): Bacteria > Bacillati > Bacillota > Bacilli > Lactobacillales > Enterococcaceae > Enterococcus > Enterococcus olivae. The sequence continues at coordinate 201,851 of NZ_JBSMVT010000002.1, read as the reverse complement.
TCATTTTTCATTGGTTTTTATCAGCATCCTGTTCTGATAAAAGTTAGTGAGAAGAGCTTCACTAACGTAACGACTCGCAGTGCTGGACACCGAGTTGCTACGTTTTTTTTGTTTTTTCAAAAGATGAAAACGTTTAAAAGAACGACGGTTATTGAAAATATGATCTATACATTATACATATGTAGCGCTTATTACATAGACGAGTAGTAACTTTTCAAATATGTAGGCTTTTGAACGACAAATTTATTTATATTAAGGAGAGATTGTTATCGATAAATCATTTATTTTTTGTCACATGATTACTTCGATCGATGGAAAAATCGATGGCCGTCACAAAGAATTTCAAGAAAGAAGTGCCAATGCCTTAGATTATTATGAATTGGCATTTGGTGAAAAGGCGTATTATCATCCTGATGGCTGGCTATCTGGAAGAGCAACATCGGAAGCGGGCTTCACCAAAGGCGAACAGCCTGAATTAGATTTGGGCGCGCCCGTTGTTCCTGAAGGAGATTTTATTGCGGATCAACCAGTCTCGACCTATTATATTTCCATCGATTCATCTGGAAAATTAGGCTGGGAATCCAATAGTATCACTTACCGTCAGACTCCGGCTCACATTGTTGAAGTATTGACTGAAAAAGCGAGTAATGCCTACAAACACTTCTTACGTGAGAAAAATATTTCCTACTTGATCGTTGGTCAAGATCAAATCGATTTCCGCCTATTATTTACGAAACTAAAGCAGGAATTTGGGATTGAGACCTTGATGCTTGGTGGTGGAGGTGTCTTGAATTGGTCGTTGATCCAACAAGGACTTGTAGATGAAGTCAGTATACTGGGGCACGCACCGCTCTTAAAGGCTGGGTCGAAGGCGCTTATTATGTTTTTGAGACAGATCAATTCTCTTACTATGCTTTAGTAGAAGAAGAGCCTGAATCAGAGGATTCTGGAGAATCTGAACAACCAGGAGAACAACCTGGGGAATCAGAAGAAACCAAACTAGATAAATCTGTTTTGGAAACAAAACTAGAAGCAGCTAGAAAATTGGTTGAAGCTACTTATACAGCAGAATCATGGGCAGAATTTTTAACAGCCTTGCAATATGCTGAAGGAACTTTAGCCAATCTGAATGCTACACAGGAAGATGTCGACAAAGCTTTGGCTGATTTGAACCGTGCGATGAATTTCCTTGTTGCTCGACCAAGCAGAGATACCTTGGATCAGTTGGTAGCAGAAGCGAAAAAACGTAAAGAAGCAGACTATCAAGCAGAAAGCTGGAATAAACTGCAAGAAAAATTACGTCAAGCAGAAGCTGTCTTAGCTCGAGAAGGTGCTACTGACCAAGAAATCGCTGATGCGATCAAGCAATTGGATGAAGCCTTGGCTTCATTGATTGCCAAAGAGAAACAAGAACAAGCGGAAGAAGAAAAAACATCTGCTGAAAAAGAAAAAGTACTGCCACAAACAGGGGAAGTGATTTCGATCTTCCTACCATTGATTGGTTTAGTGATCGTTCTTGTAAGCGGCTTGATTTTCTGGAAACGCAGTAGAGCACACTGATTCTGAATTTCAGAGTTGATGGAGCTAAATAAGTCAAAGAAACACTTTCGATCAGGCAAGTAATCTTGTTGCCTGATCGTTTTATTTTTATCTATTCAAAAGAAGAATATGGAAAAAAAAGCACATTTGCGATATGATTGTTAAGTATGAAATTAGAGTGTTTGTAAAGAAAGAGGTCCGTTAAAGTGAACCATATCGTATTATTTGAACCACAGATTCCAGCGAATACTGGAAATATTGCACGTACTTGTGCTGCAACCAACACGCCTTTGCATTTGATTGAACCCTTAGGATTTTCAACAGATGACAAGCATTTGAAACGTGCGGGGCTTGATTACTGGCACGATGTAGCCATTACATATCATAAAGACCTAGAGGCTTTTATGGCACATGTGGGAGAGAATCCACTGCATTTGATCTCGAAATTCGCCAATAAAGTCTACAGTGATGAAAACTTTGCTGATGGTAAGGATCATTACTTTATTTTTGGGAAGGAAACAACAGGGCTACCGGAAGAATTCATGCGTACCCATTCGGAAAAATGTTTGCGAATCCCCATGAATGATGAGCATGTTCGTTCATTGAATCTATCGAATACTGCAGCAATGATCGTTTATGAAGCCTTGCGTCAGCAAGGATTTCCGAATTTGGAATTGACCCACCATTACGAGAACGACAAAATTGACTAGCCAAGAGGAGGACCAATGAAACTATATTTTACCCGACACGGCAAAACAGAATGGAATCAGGAACGCCGTTTTCAAGGAATGAACGGAGACTCTCCGCTTTTACCTGCCAGCCACGAAGAAATTCATTTATTAGGGCAGTGTTTGAAGGATGTTCCTTTTGAGGCAATCTACGCTAGTCCCTCAAAACGAGCAAGTGACACAGCCAAAGGCATTCAACAAGAGCTGGCTCAGTTTGCGGAGATTATTTATGACGAAAACTTGCGGGAAATGGGTTACGGTGAACTAGAAGGACAGAAAATCGACGATATGTATGAAAAATACGGGGAAGATTTGATCAATTTACGCTATCATTTGGATCGTTATGATCCTTCTGCTTTTCGTGGGGAAGAGACACAGGCGATGCTTACTCGGATGACTCAAGCGATCGATACAGCGATCGCGGCGCACGAAGGTCCGATTTTATTTGTCGGTCATGGTGCATCATTGACTGCTGCGATTCGTCATTTGATCGGTAAACCTTTGGCTGAATTGCGTTCGGAAGGTGGCTTATTGAACAATAGTTTGACTATTTTGGAAGCCAAAGAACAACAGCCACATCAGTTACTCTTGTGGAACGATGTTCATTTTTTAGAGCAGGATCAGTAATTTTTTTGATTTTAGAAGGGAGCGGGGACGAAAATGCCTGAAAAAACATATGTTGTCGGCAGAGTTGCCGCTATTTTTTATCAAAATCCTGGTAATTTTTTCAAGGTTCTGTTGATCAAAATCGAGGAAACAAATGCGAATTATCGTGAAAAAGAAATCGTTGTGACCGGTAGCTTTGGTGAGATTCAGGAAGAGGAGAGTTATCGTTTCTTTGGCGAAATGGTAGAACATTCCAAATATGGTGAACAGTTAAAGTCGGATACCTATCAGCAGGAACAGCCAACTTCTGAGAATGGGATCATCAACTATCTCTCCAGCGAAAAGTTTCCTGGGATCGGTAAGAAGACTGCCGAAAAAATCGTTGATCTATTGGGAGATCAGGCGATCGATCGTATGCTTGAAGAACCAGAGCTGCTGGCACAGATTCCGGGTTTGACGGATAAAAAACAGCGCATGATGCTGGAAACGATTCGTTTGAATTATGGGATGGATCAAGTGATCGTTGGTTTGAACCGTTATGGTTTTGGGAGTCAGTTGTCTTTTGCCATTTACCAAACCTATAAAAATGAAGCACTGGAAGTCATTGAAGAAAATCCGTATCAGCTAGTAGAAGACATTGAAGGAATCGGCTTCAAAAAAGCCGATCAACTTGCTGAACAGTTAGGGATCGAAGCAACTTCCTCCAAGAGAATGCGTGCAGCGCTGTTGCATCAGATTTTTCAGCAAGCGATCCAAACAGGGAATACCTATGTCCCTGCAAAGCATCTACTTAGTCAGACGATCCAATTGCTGGAGACTAGCCGACCGGTGGAGATTGCGCCGGAGCGAGTGGCAGATGTGGTGATCCAGCTGGTAGAAGAAGGCAAGATTCAGCAAGAAGGAACGAATCTGTACGAAAACAGCTTGTTCTTCTCAGAATGGGGCATTGCTTCGTCTATTCAACGACTACTTGAACGAAAAAAAGAAATCGATTATCCGGAAAAAGCGATCGAAAAAAACTTGCGCAAGATCGAAAAACGCTTTGGGATTACATATGGTGATTCTCAGGAAGTAGCGATCAAGCAAGCGATCCGATCGCCCTTCTTCATTCTCACAGGCGGTCCGGGCACGGGGAAAACCACCGTGATCAACGGGATCGTCCAGCTATTTGCCGAGTTAAATGAGGTAGATTTAGATCCCAGCAAGTATACAGATGAGACCTTTCCGATTCTTTTGGCTGCACCGACGGGACGAGCGGCTAAAAGAATGAACGAGACAACGGGATTGCCAAGTGGGACGATCCACCGTTTGTTAGGTTTGAATGGACGAGAAAAAGTTTCTGCCATGCCGCCGAAGGAATTAGAAGGCGGTCTGTTGATCGTTGATGAAATGTCTATGGTAGACACTTGGCTAGCAAATACGCTCTTCAAGTCGATTGCTACCAATATGCAAGTGATCTTTGTCGGAGATAAGGATCAGCTACCTTCTGTGGGACCCGGACAGGTATTACATGATTTGTTGGAAATCGAGGAGATCCCTAAACAGGAACTCACGGAAATTTACCGTCAAGGAGATGGTTCCAGCATTATTCCCTTGGCTCATGAAATCAAAAATGGTCGATTGCCTCAGGATTTTACGCAAAATCAAAAGGACCGTTCGTTCTTTGGCTGTGATGCCTATCAGATCGAACCCTTGATCGCTCAGATCGTCCAACGAGCCAAAGATAAAGGCTTCACGCCACAAGATATTCAGGTGTTGGCACCGATGTATCGGGGAGCTGCTGGAATCAATGCTCTAAATAAAATGATGCAGGAAATTTTCAACAGTAACGCAGACGGTAGAAAGAAAGAAGTCCAGTTCAACGAGACGGTCTATCGGATTGGCGACAAAGTTCTGCAGCTGGTCAATTCACCGGAAGATAATGTGTTCAATGGTGATATGGGACAGATTGTCGGGATTACTTATGCCAAAGATTCAGAAGACAAAGTGGATGAGCTAACGATCCAATTTGATGCCACTGAAGTGACTTATAAACGCAGTGAATGGAACAAAATCACTTTGTCCTACTGTTGTTCAATCCACAAAGCGCAGGGGAGCGAGTTCAAGATGGTGCTTTTGCCGATGGTTCATCAGTATCAACGCATGTTGCAGCGGAATCTGCTGTATACAGCAGTGACCAGAAGTAAAGAGATTTTGATCTTATTAGGGGAAGTTCCTTCTTACCAGCAATGTGTCCAACAAGAATCGAATCTGCGTTTTACGACTTTGAAAGAACGGATTTTAGGGATCGATACCGTTTCAGCAGGAATGCGTGAGCGGATCTATGCCTTTGAGGAAGAGGACGATTCGCCATTTGAAGTGAAGGCAAAACCAGCGTTACCCAAAAAAGAGCATGTAGAAGAAAAGCCGAGGGAAGAAGAACAAGCCTCCCTGTTTGAAGAAGAGACAGAGATCCTGCCTGATTATTTGACGGAAGAACTTGTTTTAAGTGGAAAAATTGATCCGATGATCGGTATGGATGATGCTTCACCCTATGATTTTTAAAGAAAAAAGCGAGCCGATGTGAGTCGACTCGCTTTTTTGATTAGAACCAAAATAGTTGGGATTGGATAGAGTAAGAAATATCATAGGATCCTTCTCCAAGAGCTTCACCATCTGCTTGCATATATTGTGGTGTCGTAGAGATGATTCGTAACTTTGAAGCAGAGTGATGGTGATAGTATCTAGAAGTTGCATGTTTTTTACGCATCAACAAAAAGATCAGCCAAGCGATTTTGAACATAGAAAGACGTTCGACCAAAACAAGATCCAAGACAGGCTTGGCGGCATCCGCCATTGGAGCAATTGCCACACCACCACCGAAGTAAGGATGGTTGGTTGTCGTACATAAAAAAGCTTTTTTATAGCTGTAGGTTTGACCGTTACACTCTACAAGGATCGGAAAGCCTTTTTGTTTAAATAACACATGGAAAACAGACGAAATATACGTCAGTGAACCAAGATTGTATTTATTTAAATTTTTCTTCGTGACTGACTGATTCGTGTGTTCAACGATCGCTGCATCCAAACCGATCCCTACATTGTTGACACTGATTCCCGTAGTTTCCTGGATTTTTTCTTCATAAGCTAAGACATTGATGCTGCGAGGCTCTTGTGTTTTGATAATTTGCCTGAAAGCTTTTTCCACCTCTCTTGACAAGCCCACTCCTCTAGCAAAGTCGTTACCGGAACCTGCCGGAATATAAGCAATTGGCAGTTTTTGATCCATTTGCTTCAATTGATTGACGACTTGATGCAGTGTGCCATCGCCGCCGATAACAATCAGTAAAGGGTAGCAGTCCAGTGTATCTGTAAATTCTTCCTGCCAAGGAAAAAGAATATCGGTTGCAAGGTTTTCAACGATTTCCAGCTCATGATTTGGATATTCAGTGAAATATGAGGTAAACGAATAGCTACGTTTCTCCAATAATTCAATGAGCTTTGTGCTGGTCTTCTTCCCATTTCCGCCTCCAGAGGCTTGATTGATGAGAAGATGATAATGAAATTTCATAAGTTTTGTATTCTCCCATGATTTTTTACTGTTTCAAATTATAACATGGAATGAAAGAAGCGCAAAAAAATAGAATCCGATGAGTGAGGGTTGAAAGATCTATCGTTGTTTCATAGATTTTGTCGTGATACACACATTGAAGGTTCCTATGTCCACTCCAGTTGTGTTTTTCTCATCGGATTCCTATTCAGTTAGTAAGGAGTTTCTCAAATTCCCACTTCCTTTACGGTTTTCTTAAGATTCACAACAATTCTTTTCTGCAGTTCCTATTTCGACTGCTTTACTGGGAATTCCTATGACCCCTTACACTTATTTTATACCATATTTCTATATTTTTTGCAAGCGTTTTCTTTTTTGTTTATAAACTCTGGATGATTTTTTGATAGAGTTGGCTTCCTTACGATCATGCACTTTGTTTTTTACTATCTGGAGACTAAATTGAGGAGATCAATTGTTGATTTTGAACAAGTGAAGCTGATAGTGAAAGGCTAATTTTTATTGGAAAAATGAAGCTGAGTTGCTTACTTTATTCTCAGATATCTGCTATAATTCTCTCATTGAGGGGTGTTTACTTATATGAAGTATTATCATATTGTTGCGGTTTCAGCAGGTTTATTTTTGTTACAGTTTGTGTTACAAAGTGTTTTTTCATTACCTGTCCCATATTTGATTAGAAAAGTTTTCTTTATGATTCAATTGGTATTAATCGTAGGCTATAGCTCGTTGATGCTGATGCTTCTTTTAGGGAAAAAGAAACAAAATAAGAAGTCCAGAGAAAATATCGTTCCACTAACTAGGGAAGCTGGAAAGAAGTCCGTTTATTTGAAGGCCAGCTAAATTCAATAGAGAAAAAGAGCCTTAGGTAGGCTTTTTTTAATGCAAAAAAATAGGACAATGACGGCAGGCATTTAACAGCAGACTATCCGAACATCGGATAGTTTTTACTGTTTTTCCTTATGTCATTGTCCCATTTTTTGTTTTCTAAGCCTTATTGGCAAAGTCTAATTTGTTGTCGATATAGTACATCACTGGTGCAGAGATACTCATAATGATCAATTCGCTCAGTGCAGTGGTGCCATAGGTCGGCCAGAAAGGTAAGTCTAATGTAATGTTCAGCATAATGGCGATCATAAACATACTTACTGTAAAGAACAGGATGTTTAAAACCATCAATAGTTTACGGTCTTGGACATACTTGTGCAAAAATGCTGTTGCAGCCAGTGCCAACAAGGTTTGTGCCCCACCGAATACGACATCCAGAATACCGTATCCAAAAAACAGATTGAAGATGATGACTCCACCGAAAACACCCCAGATCAACTTGCGGTTGAAGACAACTAGGTGATTCAAGCTTTCTGATACACGAAACTGGATCGCTCCTGAACTAGGGCCGATCAGACTTAAAACGACATAGAGACCCATAATGATTGCATTGATTGTCAGTGTTTGTACTGAATTGTTTCTTTTTTCCATTTACTTTTCCTTCTTTCTCCGAGTTTTGATGACGCGGGATGGTTGATGAACCGCGAGTCAAAAAGCTGGAGGCTCTTTGACAACAGCTATTATTGTAGAGGGATTTTTCATGAAAGTCAATGAAAAATCTCTTTGTGCCATTTCAAAAGTAGTAACTGTTTTATATAGGTAACATTACTTTTACATCCTACGGCTTCAGGTATACTGTGAATTCGTTTGGAGTAAGTTTCCTTCGCATTGAAATCTGAGTAGCGTGATAAGCAATTCTCTTCTTTATGATTTCTACGAACTTTTCAGGTATACTAAAATCATGAATGAAGCGTCAGTCGTTCAAATTAGAATCGAAAAAGCGAGGATGTCAAATGGAGATACAAACAGTTTCAGTGATCGGAATGGGCGCTTTGGGTGCGATGTTTGCTGCACAAATGCAAAAACACTTATCTTCAGATCAGCTTCGGATAGTTGCGGATAAAGAGAGGATCAAGCGGTATGAAGAAGGTCTTTACGTCAATGGCGAAGTCTGCCACTTTGCGTATTTTACACCTGAGCAAGAGGTGATTCCAGCTGATTTAGTAATCATTGCGGTAAAGCATAGTGGTTTAAAAGCAGCAGTCAAATCGGCAAAAAAACATGTTGGTAAAAAAACGATGGTACTGTCTTTATTGAATGGCATCTTAAGCGAGCAAATGCTGGCAGAGGCTTTTGGTAAAGAAAAAGTCATTTGTTGTGTAGCGCAAGGGATGGATGCCCGACGCAGTCAAAACAGGATCGATTATGAAAATATGGGCTTGCTGAGTTTTGGAGAAGAAAAGCAACCGCCGACGGAACGTGTTAAGACCCTGACTCGCTTTTTTGACAAGGTAGAGATCGCTTATGAAACCCCTGAGAATATGTTGGTCAAAATTTGGAGTAAGTTTATGCTGAATTGTGGTGTCAATCAGGCGGCGATGGTCTTTGACACAAACTATGGTGGTCTGCAGAAAGCAGGATCTGCCCGCGAGGCGATGATCAAGGCGATGAAAGAAGTGCTGCAGTTGGCACAGGCAGAGGGGATTGCTTTGGATGAAACAGAGATCACTTACTGGTTAGACGTCCTGGCAACACTGAGTGCAGAAAGCTTTCCATCAATGAAACAAGATGCCGATGCCAAGCGCTATTCGGAAGTGACATTGTTCTCTGGGACAGTCCTGCGTTTAGCGGAAAAACACGAGATCGAAGTACCTGTCAATTACGCCTTCTATCAAAAAATCAAGGAAATCGAGTCGAAATACGAAGAAGTATAGGAGGGTTTAATGAATCTTCATTTATACTTGCTATTTTATAACATCAGTTTTCTGTAATATATAAAGAAATTTTTCTTGGGCGCATTTTATAATGAACTTAGCCACCCTCTGGGAATAGAACTAGGGGACCAATCCTAAGTTCGAATCCAGCCGTAATGCTCATTTCAAGGCGGGGACGATTGAATGTAGCTTGCAAGTGACCAAAGGCCGTATCTCAGAATGTAAGATCTATGGAGACTTCTTCGGTAGAAAGGAAATCAGTGAAGTCGAAGAAGCACTGATCGGTGTGAAGTTGGTTCGAGAAGAGTTGCTACAGGTATTTGAAAGCTTGGATGTTCCGGTTTATTTTGGCGCAGTATCAGCAGCTGAGCTCACTGACTTACTTTTGAATTAAGCACAAAAAAACTGCCACCATGTTAGGATAAGCTAACGTGGGGCAGTTTTGTCTTTGATCATGCGTTCAGATCTTCGACTTCCACTACTTTGAATTGTTTATTTTCCAGTTGTGCGATGATCTTGTCTCGTAGTTCCGGTGTTGTTTTGGCCGGCAAGGTAATCAGTGTCCGGCGAATGAATTCATCTTTACCGACATCCAGCGTGATACAGCTGGCAATACTACTGTATTTGGAGATGATCTTTGTCATGACCGACAGATCTCCTTGGTTACCAGTTGAAGCGATCGTTAACACGTAACTGCCTTCCTCAATACTCCAAGATTGTGCTAGCATATTCAGCAGCGAGCTGTGGGTCAAGATACCGTAAAAATGATTGTCAGCGTTCAATACAGCGATGTAAGGAAGCTCTTTGATCGTAAAGAAAACATGGAAGAACGAATCATTCACATGGATAAATTTCGTTGCATTTTTTAACAAATGAGTGACAGGTAAAGTCATATCGCCACCATTGGCTTTGTGACGGTAGATATGCATTTTATAAATATTGCCACGGAAAATCTTTTCTGATTCATCGAGGATCGGTACACAGCGGAAACCTGATTCTTCAAGGATCGCCAAGGCTTCTTCTAGAGTGTTGGTTTCTTTGACCGTCGTCAAACTATTTTTTTTATAGACCATTGTTTTTAATAACATGTATATTCCTCCGTTTATGTTATTTTTGTTTCTCTTATCATAACATAAAAAAGGCAAATTGTTTCTCTTAGATAGGCAAACCATTAGAGGAAATTTTGTTTATATCAAAATGCGCATCTTTCGATTGCTTATTCGGAGAAAGGTATGTAGGAGGACTAAATGAATCATGTATTGACTAGCGTACCACGAGGAGTGGTTGGTTCTCTCAAAAATCATCACTTAGTAGTTGAAGGAATTGACAGTGATTGAAAAACATGGTAGTTTTATTTAGTATGAAATCAACAGGGATCTGTTCCAATCAGGAGGCAAAAAAATGGCCGTAAAAAAAGCAGCTTTGGCGTGTTCGGTTTGTGGTTCTCGTAACTACTCAAAATCGATCAGCGAAGGAAAAAAAGGCGAACGTTTAGAAATCAATAAATTTTGTAAATACTGCAATCAATATACACTACATAGAGAAACAAAATAAGGAGGTGTCCCATGAAATTTTTAGCCAGTGTAAGAGATGAAATGAAAAAAGTAACATGGCCAACAGGCAAAAAATTACGTCGTGACGTGGTCATCGTGATTCAAACGTCTCTGATTTTTGCCGTATTGTTTTATATCATGGACACAGGGATCCAATCCTTGTTCAACTGGATTTTAAGATAAGCGAAAATATCAGACTAGCGGAATCCTTTAAAGGATGCTATAATAATCAGTGAGAAAAAAACTTCGGGACTGCTGGGGTTTTTTTATTTTACAAACAGATAGGGAGCCGAAATAAATGGAGTCTTTTGAAAAAAGCTGGTATGTACTGCATACGTATTCAGGTTATGAAAACAGAGTAAAAGCAAATATTGAATCTCGTGCACAAAGTATGGGGATGGGTGACTTTATTCACCGTGTTGTTGTTCCAGAAGAAACTGAGACAGAAGTGAAAAATGGTAAAGAAAAAGAAGTTGTTCATAAAACTTTCCCTGGTTATGTTTTGGTAGAGATGATCATGACAGATGAGTCTTGGTATGTTGTTCGTAATACACCGGGTGTTACAGGCTTTGTAGGCTCTCACGGTGCCGGAAGCAAACCTGCACCATTATTGCAAGAAGAGATCAATTCGATCTTGCGTTCTCTAGGAATGAGTACTCGTACAGTAGAATTGGAAGTAGAAGTCGGCGAAACAGTCAAAATCATCGAAGGGGCTTTCTCTGGTTTGGAAGGTCATGTAACTGAAGTTGATGGAGAAAAAGAAAAACTAAAAGTAAACATCAACATGTTTGGTCGTGAGACAAGTACAGAGCTAGACTTTGAACAAGTGGATAAAATCGATTAATTATAGAAAAAGGGCAGAGTGAATGGTGAACTCTGCTTTTTCTGTTTTCAAAATCAAAAAAAAGAGTGTCAGTGGTATGACAAAAGCAAAAGAAACAATTGTTGAGTTGATCGAAGCAAAAGCAAAAAAATTTACGGATGCGGCAGATGAGATCTGGGCAACACCAGAGACTCGTTTTGCAGTAAAAGAATCGGTCAAGCCTTTTTATCGTATTTTGGAGGAAGAGGGCTTTTCGATCGAGAAGGGTGTTGCCAATATGGAGCATGCCTTTGTAGCGACTTATGGCAGTGGTAAGCCTGTGATCGGTATCTTGGCAGAGTACGATGCCTTGGCTAATTTGAGTCAAGTAGCGGATCTGGGTGAACAAAAAGCATTGCTAGAAGGTGAAAACGGTCAAGGTTGTGGCCACAACCTCTTGGGAACCGGAGCTTTAGCAGGAGCTGTTGGGATCAAAGATTATTTAGCTCAAAGCGATTTAGAAGGCACGATCCAATTGTTTGGTTGTCCGGCAGAAGAAAGTGGTTACGGCAAAGCCTTTATGGATGCTAGTGGTGAATCCGCCAATGTCGTCCAGCCGTCTGCTCGTTTGTATTATTTTATACGGGCACCAAAAATCGAACAGGCCAAAGAAATCTATGATCGGGTCAACAAGGTTGCTCAGGGAGCTGCTCTAATGACAGAAACAGAGTTGGAAATGACCTTTGACTCTGCTTGTTACAATTATATTCCCAATCAGTCAGTGACGACAGCGATGTATGAAAACTTGCAGGCTTTTGGTTTGCTAGGATTGACGGAGGAAGATCAAAGCTATGCACAATGTTACTATGATACCTTGTCGGCTCCAGTAAAATTGAGTTTGACGCAACGGGCAAAAGCTTTTGCTCCAGGAATCGATGAGGCAGAAGCGTAGCGTTTAGCTAGCTTGCCGATTTCAGAACAAACCATGCCACTAGCTTTTTCAGACAAAACAAGCGGTTCTACAGATGTTGGGGATGTCAGCTGGGTCTGTCCAACAGCTCAAGTCATGATTGGCTGTGAACCACAGGGAACCCCCCACATTCATGGCAATAGGTGGCTAATGGAAAATCAGCGATTGCCCACAAAGGTCTGCTATCAGAAGGAAAAGTGATCGCTACCACGGCTTATGATTTATTGACAAATCCTGAACTAATCGAAAAGGCGAAAGCTGAACATAAACAAACGTTAGGGAATCAAATCTATCAATCAGCGATCCCTGCTGATGTTGTACCAAAATAAGTAGAGGGTGACAAAAATGGAACACTTAAAGTATCGCAGTGTCTTTGATATCATCGGGCCAGTCATGGTGGGTCCCAGCAGTTCGCATACTGCTGGAGCTGCACGTATTGGAAAGGTGGTACGTAAGATTTTTGGCGAACAACCGGATACGGTAGATATTTATTTATATGAATCTTTTGCCAAGACTTATCGAGGTCACGGGACTGATATTGCGTTGGTTGGCGGACTGTTGGGGATGGAACCAGATGATCCGCAACTGGCTGATTCATTGAAGATCGCACATGGAAAAGGCATGGAGGTTCTGTTTGTACCTAAACAGGAGAAGGCTGAGCATCCGAACATGATCCAGCTGAAAATCACAAAAGGCGAGCGAAAGTTGACGGTCACTGGCAAATCGATCGGCGGCGGCAATATTCAAATTTCTGAATTGAATGGCTTTAAGCTGTCCCTTTCTTTAGGTGTGCCAACCTTCATCATTGTTCATCAAGATGTACCAGGAATGATCGCCAAGGTGAGCCAACTGCTTTCAGAGGCGGAGGTAAACATTGGCATGATGACTGTGACACGTGAATCCAAAGGGGAAAAAGCGATCATGATCATTGAAGTCGATGAAAGAAATGAAGAGATACTGGAAGCGATCCGTTCATTAAAACAGATCCACAGTGCATCCTATTTTGGTTAAAGGAGTTTTATCATGTTCTATTCAATAGAAGAATTAGTTGAACAAAGTCAGAGCTATCCCTCTGTCGCAGAATTGATGATCGCTACAGAGATTGAATTAACAGGTCGCACCAGAGAGCAAATCATTGAATTGATGGAACGCAATTTGAAGGTGATGGAGAATTCAGTTGCGGAAGGTGTGGAAGGCGTGACCTCCGTGACAGGTTTGACAGGTGGAGATTCACCAAAAATGAATGATTACATCGCAGCGGGTGATTTTTTAAGTGGCGAAACGATTTTGATGGCGGTTAGAAATGCGATTGCTGTCAATGAGGTCAATGCCAAAATGGGCTTGATCTGTGCGACTCCGACAGCCGGAAGCGCAGGAGTGGTGCCAGGAGTACTGATGGCTTGTCGGGAACGACTGGCCATGTCTCGTCAAGAACAGTTGGACTTTCTGTTCACAGCAGGTGCCTTTGGTTTAGTGATGGCAAACAATGCCTCGATCTCCGGTGCAGAAGGAGGCTGTCAGGCAGAAGTAGGTTCTGCGAGCGCAATGGCTTCTGCCGCACTAGTCGCTGTAAAAGGTGGCAGTGCCCATCAGTCTGCCCAAGCTGTCGCGATCACGCTGAAAAATATGATGGGGTTGATTTGTGATCCTGTAGCGGGACTAGTCGAAGTTCCTTGTGTTAAACGCAATGCCTTGGGTTCCTCGCAAGCCTTTATTTCCGCGGATATGGCATTGGCAGGTATTGAAAGTGTAATCCCACCGGATGAAGTGGTTGAAGCGATGTATCAGGTCGGACGACAAATGCCGGCGACATTTCGTGAGACAGCAGAAGGTGGTTTAGCGGTCACCCGGACAGCTAAACGTCTGACGCAAGAGATATTAGAGAAGCAGAAATAAAGCGTTACGAGTTGAATAAACTAATGATGACAGATTTGAAGCTTTGCTATAAGTAAAAACCAGAAAAAATATTCGAACAAGCTAGAATGAGTGTCGCTAAGGCTAGATGGACTTGCGACGAGGATCAGACTTCTACTGTTCGAATATTTTTTTGTTAGCGTAGGTATGCCGTAGTTTCTTTTTTTTGTAGAAGTTTTTCAAGGAAGCTACTTCTTAATAAGTAGTTCTTGTTTGAATAGTTACTTTTTTTCATTCTTATGTTGTATTGTGTGCAGCCTCTTTTATGAGATAAGATAATAGTTAAAAATAGAGCATCATCAATGAAGGAGTTGGATTGTATGATAAAACGAAATTATATTGATGGGAAATGGGTAGCTGCAAAATCTGGAGCAAAAATCTCGATAGAAAATCCAGCAACAGGAGAAATTCTTGCTGAAGTTGCTGATGGAAATCAGGAAGATGCGCAAACGGCGATACAGGCGGCAAAAAAATCTTTCTATGAAACAAGAGAATGGCGAGACAGCAGTGCTCAAGATCGTGCAGATGTGTTGTATCAAATTTGTGCAAAGATCGACGAGAAAAGAGCCGAGCTTGCAAGATTGGATACTTTGGACAATGGTAAGCCACTTCGTGAAGCTGAAGGAGATATCGATGATGCCTATCATTGTTTTCAATATTATGCTGGCTTGATCAAGAAACCTGCGGGTGGAGTCTATGAGGTCAACGATGGTTTTGGAAAAATGCACAGCTATACCTTACATGAACCAGTCGGTGTTTGTGGTCAGATCACTCCTTGGAACTATCCTTTGTTGATGTCGGCTTGGAAATTGGCACCAGCGATAGCAGCCGGTAACAGTGTCGTTTTTAAACCAAGTCCTGAAGCTCCCTTGTCCACGATCGCCCTCTTTGAGATTTTTGACGAAGTAGGAATGCCTCCAGGTTCGGTGAACTTGGTTCTTGGAGGAAGCGATGTGGGACATGAACTAGCAGAAAATATCGATGTGGATATGATCACTTTTACTGGGAGTACAAAAGTCGGTCAAGGGATCATGAAAGCAGCAGCTAGTAATGTTAAAAAAATCGGATTAGAGTTAGGTGGTAAATCACCAAATATTATTTTTTCAGATGCTGATTTTGAAGGAGCTATTGAATGGGCGATGATTGGTATTTTCTTCAATCAAGGAGAGGTTTGCTCTGCAGGTTCTCGAATTATCATTGAAGAGTCTTTGAAGGATAAATTTGTGGAACGCTTAGCAGAACGTGCCAATGCCATGACGATTGGGAATGGCATGGACAATCCGGATATAGGTCCGTTGATTTCCAAACGTCAGATGGATAAAGTGTTATCATATATCAGTAAAGGGAAAGAGGAAGGTGCGAAGCTTGTCTGTGGTGGTGAACGATTGACAGAAGGGGAATACAGTAAGGGTTATTTTGTGAAGCCTACGATTTTTGACGAATGTACAGCTGAGATGGCAATCGTTAGAGAAGAAATTTTTGGTCCGGTCGTTACGATTCAAACTTTTAAAACGGAAGAAGAAGCTGTTGCACTAGCCAATGATAGTATTTATGGTTTAGCTGGGGCGGTCTTTACTTCAGATGGTGCACGTGCTCTGCGTGTGATCAAAGAAATTCGTGCCGGAATCACTTGGATCAATGCTTACAATCCAACATTCAATGAGGCACCTTGGGGCGGATATAAGATGAGTGGTATCGGAAGAGAGCTAGGGACTTACGGATTAGAAGAGTATCAGGAAGTGAAACAGATCAATATCAACTTAGAGCCAGGTACGATTGGTTGGTATGAAAATTAAATCAATTGAAGTTATAGAAAAGCAGCTGTTCATAGGAATAGCTGCTTTTTTAGAATCGTAAAATCACTCTTCTTTTTCTTTGACTGATTTGAATAGTTGAACACGATTGTTAATATTCATTTTTCTATACAAATTAAGAATATGTTTTTTCAAGGTATTGTTTGTGATGCATAAAAGATCGCAGATTTCTTGATTTTCTAAACCATCGATCAACAATCGCAAAACTTTCTCTTCCCTTTTGGTTAGATCATAGTATTCAGCGGTCTGATGCACGGTTCGTTTTTGATCAGCCAGTTTTAATTTTTGGTGATCTTGGAATAAACGAAATTCTAAGTGATCAATCAGACAAGTGAGTATGGTGAGGTCATATTGACTAAAATTAGGTTCTTTTTTATGGCGAAAAAGTGAGAGTACACCCAAGAACTGTTGATGATTCGAAATACTTATATGTAAAGAATGATGAAAGTCATATTTTGCATAAAAGATTTTGTAGTAGGGCGTTTCAATTCTTTGATTATCCGGAAGAATATCGGATTCACGATAAACAATACTTTTCCCCGTAAATAAGAGACCTCTTGAATAATCAAGATTTTGATAATTTTCAATATATTGTGTACAGAATTCAGCAGGAAGGTCATAAGAGATGGGTGAAGACAATTTTGTATGATCTAAAACGTCAGCTAGATAAAAATTTCCTCCAGTAAAAGAAATCAAAAGTGAGATTTTTTGCAGCAATTGTTTTCTCATTTCGTTCGAATTTTCACAACTATAGATGTGATGAATCATATTATTGAGTAAGAGCAAATCATTTTTGGAAATATTTTCCATATACGTATCGCCTCCTATATCATGAATTGTAACATTCATTTTGCTTTTTTTAAAGTTTGTTTTAGTCAAAAATACTTCTTTAGGGTGATTATTTTGCTGTTTTGAGGATTTAAATGGTCAAATTGTTGAATGGAAAGGGAATGAAAACTATTATATACTAATTCACATGTAAGAAAATATAACATTCGAAACAAGGGGGAAGATAAGATGAGACGGAAAAGAAAAATTTATTTCATGATGGCAGGTTTGGGTGCCGCATTGATTGCAGGGTGCGGTAACGATTCGAGTGCAGGCTCTAAAGAAGTGTTAAATGTGATTGGATGGTCTGAATATGTTCCGGACAGTGTCATTTCAGATTTTGAGCAGGAGACAGGTATTACTGTGAATTACACGACCTATTCAGATCCAAATGAAATGTTGGCGAAAGTTCAATCTTCTTCCGAAGGGACGTACGACATGGTGCTTGCTCCTGGGATGTATGTTGAAACCTTCAGAAATCTGGATATGCTGGAAAAATTAGATTTGGATAGTATTTCAAACCTAAGTAATTTAGATGAAATGTCATTGAAGCAATCGTATGATCCCGAAGATGAGTACTCTGTTCCTTATTTAGGAACTGCTATGGGAATTGCCGTAAATTCGAATGAGGTATCGGAAGAATTGCACAGTTATCAAGACTTGCTGGATCCCCAATTCAAAGACTCGATCGTCACGGTAGAGGATGCTAGAGCGATTGTTGGAATTGCATTGATGCAGGCGGGATACGAAATAAATGATACTAGTGATGAAGCTTTAGACGCCGCAAGCGAGTATTTAGCAGCCTTAAAACCAAATATCAAAATTTTTGATGGTACCAGTCCAAAAACCTCTTTGATCAATGGAGAAGTCTCTGTTGGCTTGATCTATGCAGGTGAGATTGCATTGGCAATGGATGCCGATCCAGCAATCAAAATTTATTATCCACAAGAACAAAATTATTTTGCTTTTGATACTTTTATGGAACTTAAAAATTCAGAAAATTCAGAAAACGTAGAGAAGTTTATTGACCATATTTTAGAACCAGAAGTAAGTGCAGAAATTTCACAAGAATTCCCTTACTACAATCCGAACAAAGCAGCCCTTGATCTGTTGCCGGATGAGTACAAACAAAATGAGGCGAAAGTTGTTCCTAGCGATGTATTAGCACGTTCAGAAACTGTTTTGGATATTGGAGACGATACAGAAAAAGTAGATCAAGTCTGGAGTACCTTCAAAAATTAAGCGAATAATGAGGGAAGAAAGGATAAAGAGTATGAAAAAACTAGAGATAACGATCAAACCCGAGGCGTTGGAAAGCGTAAAAACAATTTTATTTGAGAATGGGTGTTCCGGAATGACAGTACTCAGTGGAATGGGCTGTGGAAATCAAAAGGGAGATGCAGAGGAAAGTACCGTGTTTAAAGGTGGTAATTTCAGAATAAATCTATTACCCAAAATCCAAGTTCTTGCTTATGTTTCAGATAAAGTAGTGGAACAAGTGATATTGTCTATCCATGAAAATGTTTCTTCCGGGAATGTTGGAGATGGAAAGGTAGCCATCTTTGCGATGGAAGATATCATGAGGATTCGAACAGGTGAACGAGGAGACAAAGCATTATAGTAGAAAGGGAGACATCAACCTATGGACGAAATCATAAGCTTAAAGCAGATAAACAAAAAATACGATGATTTTGAAATAATCAAAAGCTTAGACATGAGCATACAATCAGGCGAATTTCTGACAATGCTGGGTCCTTCTGGTTGCGGAAAAACGACAACTTTACGAATGATTGCCGGATTTGAGGATCCAACAGAGGGAGAGATCTTTTTGGAAGGTGAGCCTGTCGCCGGTATTCCTCCATATAAACGAAAAGTGAATACCGTTTTCCAAAACTATGCTCTGTTTCCTCATATGACTATTGCTGAAAATATCAGCTTCGGATTAAAAATGAGTAAGCTGCCCAAAAAAGAGATCCAATCTCGCGTAGAAGAAATGTTGAAGCTCGTGCAATTAGAGGGTTATCAAAATCGAAAGCCTGAGCAGCTTTCTGGTGGACAACGACAACGGGTGGCAATTGCCAGAGCCTTGGTCAATCAGCCAAAGGTTCTGCTGTTAGATGAACCACTAAGTGCGCTGGATCTAAAATTAAGAAAGCAAATGCAGGTAGAGCTTAAACGTTTGCAACGAAAATTGGGGATCACTTTTATCTATGTGACTCATGATCAGGAAGAAGCCTTGATGATGAGTGATCGAATAGCCATTATGAACAAAGGGAATTTAGAGCAGCTTGACACACCGAAAGCAGTTTATGAAAAACCGGCTTCTAAGTTTGTTGCTGATTTTATTGGAGAATCCAATATTTTTTATGGAACTGTGGCTGCGATTGATTCAAGTGGTGTTGAAATTAGTGTTGAGGCGGGTCAGGTGACAGTTGCATTTACCGAAGTAGTGAAGAAAGATCAAATCATTTATTTGTCGGTACGACCCGAAAATATCAAACTTTCGACTACACCGGTACCAGGTTTTTCACTAGTGGGGGTCGTTTCTGAACATTATTTCACGGGCAACATGAACAAAACGCTGATTTCCTTATCCAACGGGATGGAGCTGAAGATGAATAGTTTAGCTGAACAAAAGCTTTTAGAGATAGGAACTCAAGTATACGTTTATTGGCAGGCAGATGACGCATTCTTAATGCCTACGGTCAGCCAAAAAGTATTTGAAATCATCGAAAATCCTGATTTTACTTCAGTCAATGAAAAATAGGAGAGAGCTTATGGAAAAAAAAGTTAAAGGAAAGACGAGCAATGTTGCAGTATTAAAGTGGGTCAGTGTCCTTCCCGTTTCTTTTTGGATGTTACTATTTGTCGTCGTACCTTTGTTGTATGTCTTTATGATGAGTTTCATGAACAAAGGGATGTACGGAGGAATATCACTTGGTTTTTCACTAAATAATTTTATACAGGTTTTTCAAATAGATTATTTAAGAATCTATGGCGCTTCAATTTTCATGGCGCTTTTGACAACGGTCATCTGTTTAGCCATTGCTTATCCATTTACATTGTTTATTTCGCAAAAATCAAAGGTTATCCAGACGGTGTTTATGGCATTGGTCGTTTTGCCGTCTGTAGTAAATTCTTTGGTGCGATTATTTGGTTGGGTAACTTTATTACGTAAAACCGGAGTGGTCAATAGCTTTTTGCTGAGATTTGATATCATTCAGAATCCGATCTCTTTTATTTACAATAATCTAGGCGTAGTGATCGGGATGGTGTATCTATTGATTATGTTTATGATCTTACCATTGTATAGTTCGATGGAAAAAATTGATCATTCCTTGATTGAAGCTGCCAGTGATCTTGGGGCAAAAAAAAGTGCTGTTCTATGGGAAATTATTTTTCCTTTGACTGTTCCGGGTATTTTTGCAGGTTGTGTAATGGTCTTTATTCCATCACTGGGCTATTTTTTCGTTTCAGATGTCCTAGGTGGAGGAACTTCTCTTACAATGGGAAATCTGATCAAGAACCAATTTATGGTCGCACAAAATTGGCCATTAGGTGCAGCGATGTCGATCATGCTAATTTTGATCACCTTGCTCGTCTTGTATGTCTATGGAAAAAGAGGCGGAAACATGGAAGATTTAGGAGGTAGATAGGATGAAAACGAACAGAAAAAATGGCAATATCTGGAAAAATATTTTTATTGCACTGGTTTTTCTCTTTCTCTATTTACCAATTATTATTGTGGTCATTTTCTCATTTAATACCTCGAAAATGAATATTTTATTTGAAGGTTTCACTACTTCTTGGTATCGAACGGTATTTGACAATCGGACACTCATGGAATCGTTAAAAAATTCACTTTTTGTTGGAGTAATTAGTACGATCTGTGCAACGATCATTGGAACATTAGGAGCTTTTGCTCTGCATAAATTTCAATTTCCCGGAAAAAACATCCTAGATAAGATCTTGTATATTCCGGTAGTTATTCCAGAAGTCGTTCTGGGTATCTCCTTATTGTCGATCTATTCGATTTCAGGAATCAGGCTTAGTTTATATACCTTGATATTTGCGCATATCACCTTTTGTATTCCTTTTGTTTTGATCAATGTTCGTGCGCGGTTAGCTGGATTGGATCATGCTTTAGAGGAAGCTGCGCTGGATCTAGGAGCACGTCCTTTTGTAGCATTTTATAAAATCACTTTACCGTTGTTGATACCCGGAATCACTTCAGGGGCGATGTTGGCATTCACTTTGTCATTAGATGATGTGATCATTAGCTTTTTTACAACTGGACCAGACAGTACGACCTTACCGTTAAAAGTTCTTTCAATGGTAAGAACAGGAGTAACACCTGAAGTCAATGCACTGTCAACGATGATGATGGTCGTCATGTTTGGGTTAGTTATTGCCAATGCCGTTTTTCAAGTTAGAAAGATCAAAAAATTGGCAAAATCGTAAATTTGAAGACAGGTGAATGTATTTGGAAGAAAAACGAATGATTTTTAAAAGCAAATCGATTTTTACAGGGATCGATAAGCGTTATCAAGAAGGATTTCTTGTTGTTGAAGGAGAGAAAATCAAAGAAATTTATCAAAGTTTTGGAGAAATTCCTTCACGTGATTTATTAGGAGCTGAATTTTATGATGTAGGAGAAAAAACCATTCTACCAGGCTTTATTGACTCGCATATCCATGTAAATTTGTCTGCCCTGGTTTATGCTGGAAAAATCAAATTAGCGACCGGCGGATCTGAAGAAGAATGTGTTCGTTCCTTAGTGAATCAAGTGGATCTGAAAAAACTAGATGAAGAAGCATGGTTAGTCGGGAAAGACTGGTATTCACCCACATGGAAAAACAAGGTGTTGCCTACAAAAAAAAGCTTAGATGCCTATTTTCCTGATATTCCAGTAGCGATGATCTCAGCTGATCTGCATACCTTGTGGGTCAATAGCAAAGGCTTTGAGCAATTAGCATTTGATCCAGAGTATTTGTCCTCACATAAAGAAGCATTCGAAAAGGAGATTGATACAAACGAATATACTGGTGTGATCAAAGAAGGCGCTGCTATGGCAGGGATCAGTAAAATCTTAACAGAGTCAATGGTAAGTAAGTCGGAGCATATCCATCTTTTTTTTGAGCAGCTTTTGAAAATGGGGATCACCTCTGTTTGTGACTTAGCTGTCTTACCTGATGAAACACAAGAAGAAATGGATGATCAAATATATCCAGAAGTTTATCAATATCTTGAAGAACAGAACAAACTCAAGATACGTGTCCATTTATTTCCCATTATGCAAGACGATTTGGATCGGATTGAGCATTGGCAGAAAAAATATCGAACAGAAAAACTACGAGTGGTCGGTGGCAAATATTTCTTTGACGGAGTGATCAGCACACACACGGCTTTTATGAAGGAAGTTTATGAGAATGACCCAAGAACACTGGGAACATCGATTGTTCCTCCAGAAAAAATCAAAAACAAAATAATGCTAGCCGCTTCACGGAACCTACCTTTAAGAATCCATGCGATCGGAGACCGCGCGATTGAACTGGCTATTGATTATTTTTTGGAAGCCAATGAAAAATACGGTGGATTGAACGAAGGCTTTCACTGCTTAGAACATTTGGAGATTATTGATCCAGTAGATATTAAAAAATTGAAAAAGAGCGGCGTTGTTGCCTCCGTCCAGCC
Organism: Enterococcus olivae; assembly: GCF_053760925.1. NCBI lineage: Bacteria > Bacillati > Bacillota > Bacilli > Lactobacillales > Enterococcaceae > Enterococcus > Enterococcus olivae. The sequence continues at coordinate 179,097 of NZ_JBSMVT010000002.1, read as the reverse complement.
AAGTCACTGCTTAATGGATTACCCTACTGTGTTTAAAGATGTTGGAAGAGAACGTGAGACACGTATGTGGCCTTTCCAGACATTGGTTGATCAAGGAGTTCCCTTAGCCTTTGGGACAGACGCCCCCGTAGTGACAAATGTTTCTCCACTAGAAAATATTTATTATGCGGTAACTCGTCAGACAGTCTCAGAGGAGCCTTTTGAAGGTTGGTTCCCAGCAGAATGTATGGATGTTGAAGAAGCTATTCTCGCCCAAACGAGAGAAGCGAGTAAAGCGTGTAGCTTCTCAGATAAAATTGGAACTTTAGAACGAGGAAAATTTGCGGATTTTATTGTATTAAGTCATAACATTGAACAGACTTCCTCCAAAAAAATTCTCCAGATGCATGTAGAAATGACTATTTCAAACGGAGAAATAAACTATCAAGAAACTAAAAACGCAACGGTTGTTGCAGAGTAAAAAACAGACAGGAGAGATCAAAGATGAGTAAAGAACAAGTGATTGCCGATTTAGACAAAGTTTTAGGATATATCCACAGTGATTCACTGACCGAGGACGAAAAAGAAACCATTACAGAGCAAACAGTCGACTATTTCAATAATTATGTGAGCCCTGGTTGGTTAAAATACCGAAAATCAGTTTCAACAAATGCCGCAGTCGTTGAATGGACGGATAAAGATTCATATTGTTATGGACTAAAGGGAGAAACCTTTATTGATTGCTTGGGAGGATTTGGTATTTACACTTGTGGTCATCGAAATGAAGAGATATTAAACACTGTCAAAGCTCAATTGGAGCATCAAGCATTGCATTCTCAAGAATTGTTAGATCCTTTGAGAGGCTATCTGGCGAAGGCAGTTGCGGATATCACACCAGGAGATTTAGAGTATTGCTTCTTTACAAATGGTGGAGCTGAAGCGGTTGAAATGGCGTTGAAGCTTGCTCGAATTGCGACCGGAGGCAGCTGGTATATATCAACAGTAGGGGCTTTTCATGGGAAATCAATGGGAGCCGTTTCAATGGGCGGAAAAGGAACCTATCGTTTACCTTACACACCAATGGTTCAGCAAGTTCAGCACGTAGAATATGGAAATGCAAAAGATATGAGAAAGGCCATTCAAAATTTGACTGTGGTCGGAGAAAAAGTAGCTGCAGTCATTTTAGAACCGATCCAGGGAGAAGCGGGCGTGATCATTCCACCAAAAGGTTACTTGAAGGAAGTTCGTGAAATCTGCGATGAGTACGGTGTGGCATTGATTTTCGATGAGATCCAATCAGGAATGGGCAGAACAGGGACGATGTGGCGTTGTGAGGCGGAAGAGGTTGTTCCTGATATTATGACTTACGGTAAAGCTTTTGGTGGTGGGATCATGCCGATCACTGGAATTATTTGTCGTCCAAAAATGTGGGTTCAAAAGTTGGTTGATAACCCATGGTTGTTAGGTTCTCCAACCTTTGGAGGCAATCCTCTCGCATGTTCAGCTGCTCTGGCAACAATCTCTTATATGTTGAAAGAAGATATTCCTAAACAATGTCAGGAAAAAGGGGATTATCTGCTTGAACAATTAAAGACTTTGGCAGTGAAATATCCGACTGTGATCGAAGAAGTTCGCGGGGCTGGATTGATGATCGCTATTGAGTTTTTCTCAGATGAGATCGGGTACGATGTGGCAAAATCATTGTTTTCTCAAGGCGTTATGACAGCGGGAACTTTAGTTAATTCAAAATGTATTCGTTTTGAACCAGCTGGAACGATTACTTTAGACCAATTAGATCAAGTCGTTGAGCGGTTGGACGTTGCATTAAAAAGCACCAGCGAGACCTTAGCATAAATCATTGTTTAATTTTTAGTGGATGGATGGATTTCAATGAAAAAAATGAAAAATAAGAGACCGAAAGACGATGGTTTTTACATGCCTGCTGAATTTTCAACGCATCGAAGAACCTACATGATCTGGCCACAACGACCAGACAATTGGCGGTTAGGCGGCAAGCCAGCTCAAAAAAATTTCGTTGAGATTGCCCATGCTATTGCTGATTTTGAAGAAGTCGTGATGCTTGTGCAGGCGGATCAGTATCAACATGCACGTCAGCAACTCAATGAGAAAGTCGTAGTTATTGAAATGAGTACCAATGATGCTTGGGCTCGAGATACCGGGGCTTCATTTATAAAAAATCAAGCTGGAGAACTAAGAGGAATAGACTGGCGGTTCAATGCTTGGGGCGGCTTAACAGATGGCTTATATTTTCCTTGGGATTTAGATGACATGGTAGCACAAAAGATGTGCCAGTTAGAAAGATGTGATCGATATTTTTTGGAGGATTTTGTACTAGAAGGCGGTTCGTTTCATGTCGATGGTGAGGGAACGGCTTTGGTAACGGAGGCGTGTCTCTTGAGTGCTGGAAGAAATCCTCATTTGACAAAAGCAGAGATTGAAGCGAAGCTCAAAGAATATTTAAATGTCGAGTGTGTGATCTGGGTACCTCATGGAATTTATCAAGATGAGACCAACGAACACATTGATAATCTGTGTGCCTTTATTCGACCAGGAGAGGTTGTTCTGGGGTGGACGGAAAATAAGGAAGAGCCTCAGTATGCCTATTCTCAGGCTACATTTTTAGCTCTGTCCAAGCAAAAGGATCATAAAGGACGTTCGTTGATCATTCATAAGATTCCAATTCCAACGGATCTAGAGATGACTGAAGAAGAAGCGAACGGCTTAGATCAGGTAGAAGGAACGCTTCCCAGAAAAAAAGGAGATTACTTGGGCGGTTCGTACATCAACTTTTATTTTTGCAATGGAGCAGTGATACTGCCTGCATTTGGTCATCTGCTTGATAAAAAGGTAAAAGAACTATTTAGCAAGCTTTTGCCAGATAGAAAAATTATTCAAATCTATTCAAGAGAAGTGTTACTTGGCGGAGGAAACATTCACTGTATCACCCAACAAGTACCGTTGTAAGGGAGGAAACCAATGCGCTTAGTTACAGTTGCTGCTACTCAAATGAGTTGCTCATGGGATTTGGAAGATAACTTGAAAAAAGCAGAGAAACTTGTGCGAAAGGCTGCACAACAAGGAGCAAAAATCATTCTGCTTCAAGAACTATTTGAAACACCTTATTTTTGCCAGCAAGAAAGATACGAATATTTTCAATATGCAAAACCAACTTCGGAAAATGTAGCGATTCACTATTTTCAAGCAATTGCGAAGGAGTTAGAAGTTGTTTTGCCGATCAGTTTTTTTGAACGAGCGAATAATACTTTTTTCAATTCACTGGTAGTCTTGGATGCGGATGGGACCATTATGGAGACGTATCGCAAGACGCATATCCCAGATGGTCATTCTTATGAAGAAAAATTTTATTTTGCACCTGGAGATACAGGCTTTAAAGTTTGGGATACCCGTTACGGTAAAATCGGTGTAGGTATCTGTTGGGACCAGTGGTTTCCTGAAAGTGCACGCTGTATGACTTTACTAGGAGCTGAATTACTGATGTATCCTACCGCAATCGGTTCAGAACCTGTTCTGAATAGGGATAGTCAGTCTCATTGGCAGAGAGTCATGCAGGGACATGCTGCTGGCAACCTCGTTCCAGTCATTGCCTCAAATCGCATCGGAACAGAAGTAGATGACAGTCAGATGAACTTTTATGGCACATCGTTTATTACGGATCATTTTGGAGAAATTTTGAATCAAGCTGATCGTGAAACCGAATCTGTGATTTTAGCGACGGTTGATTTAGATCAGGCCGCGTTTGAACGAAGAACTTGGGGGATCTATCGTGATCGCCGACCGGAGCATTATCAGCCAATTATGGAGATGTAACCGAATGATCGGTTTATAAAATTCGATCAAGTAAGAAAAAAGAGTGTGGAATAAGTGCAAGCTACTTATGCTATTTATCAAATAAAGGAAGAAAGTGGGTGTGTTAGACATGTTGCGTAATCAATTACCGAAGATCATCACAGGTGAAGTGCCTGGTCCCAAAGCATCTCAGATTATTCAAAGACGTAAACAATCTATTCCCGATGGTGTCACTTGTGTGTATCCAATTGTTATTGAAGAAGCGAGTGGTGCGATGCTACAAGATCCTGATGGAAACATTTTTCTTGATTGGGTTGGAGGTGTAGGAGTTTTAAATGTTGGTCATACACATCCAGCGATCGTGGAAGCTGTTCAAGAACAATCTGAGAAATTTTTTCATGGCATGATGAATATAGTGACGCACGAAAATTATGTGTTACTTTCAGAGAAATTGGCTCGATTGGCTCCAGTCAAAGGAGAAGGGAGGAAGACATTTTTCGCTAATAGTGGCGCTGAAGCAGTCGAGAATGCAGTGAAGATCGCTAAGGCCGCGACGAAAAGAACCAATATCGTCGTGTTCTCAGGAGCCTTTCATGGGCGGACTTTGATGACGATGACAATGACCTCAAAAAAAGCCTATGCGAAAGGGATGGGCGCTCTGGCGAATGGTGTTTTTCGTGCTGAGTTTCCTTATTATTACCGTAGTCCTGTCAGCCCAGCAGAAGCACTCGATTATTATATAGACAAAATAGACAAAGTCTTTGAAGAATGTACCCCAGCTGATGAGATTGCTGCGATTGTTTTAGAGCCGCTACAAGGTGAAGGTGGTTTTATACCAGCTCCATTTGAATATGTAAAAGCATTACGAGCTATTTGTGACAAAAACGGTATTTTATTGATTGCTGATGAGGTACAAACAGGATTTGGTCGTACAGGTAAAATGTTTGCTTCAAACTATTGGGAAGAGTTAGGGTTTCAACCAGATATCTTAGTTATTGCTAAGTCTCTTGCAGCGGGATTACCATTGAGTGGGGTCATTGCTAGAGCAGCTATCATGGATGCGGTCCCAGCTGGAATTATTGGTGGAACTTATGGCGGGAACGCGATTGCTTGTGCTGCAGGTTTAAAAGTATTGGAAATTTTTGAGCAAGAAAAGCTGATAGATAGAGCACAGGAAATTGGGCAAAAGTGTATGGAAGAATTTATAAAATGGCAGAAAGAATTTCCAGTGATTGGCGACGTTCGAGGATTAGGAGCAATGATTGGGATCGAATTTATTAAAGATAAAGAGACCAAACAACCTTACCCAGAGTTTGTTAGTCAATTAGTTCAAACTTGTGTCCAATCAGGTTTGATCATTGAGAATGCTGGGATTCATGGGAATGTCATTCGCTTTCTAGCACCACTTGTTATAAGCGAGGAGCAGCTACAGAGGGGCTTGTCCATATTACATGAAGCGATCAAGGAAGTGAGTCACTCTTTTGGGGAGAGTTTTTTTAGTTGGGAAAACAGTTAAAATTATTCCAGCAATGAAAACTTTTTGATCCTACAAAGGAATTTTTATTGAATCAACTTTTTCGAAACTTCTTCATAAATATCTGAACAATAATAGACTGTCTCTGGATTTAGTGGCAGTTTTTATTTTGTTTGGATATTTTTTGTCTTATTTTTCCTTAAGGAACCATCCCTTCATTGAAGGTCCATTCTAATTAACCTATAATTAGCTCAAGAAGGTCTGCATAGTATGGCATTTGAGCTTCCATACAGCTATCTTTTACTTGTTGCAAAGGGCATACGTTTAAACGAAAGTGATCATACAAAATAGTAGTCAAAAAGTTTTGTGAGAATTACAAAGTTGGCTGGTATCGATAACAAACTAGTTATTAGAAAGACAAGGGTAAGTATATGAAAGTAGCTATCTTAAGTGGCGGACTATTGGTCATCTTTCTCTATTTGATCATACAAGGAGTTCGTTGTTATTTAGCAGTAAAAGCTAGTAAAGAGCGACTTGTTTCATATAGGGTAGAAACAGAAATACTTGATTTTGGAAAGATCGCTTATATGGATGAAGGGAATGGGGAAGTCATTCTCTCCATACATGGTATTTTTGGTGGTTATGATCAAGCATATGAAACAGTGAAAAATTTTAAATCTTCTTGTAGGGTCATCGCGCCATCAAGATTCGGCTATTTAGGCAGCGATATTTTAGGAGCAGGGACGCCTTCAGAACAAGCGGCCGTTTTTGTTCAATTACTCGACAGGCTAAGGATTGAACAAGCCTATATACTAGGGACCTCTGCTGGGGGAACAAGTGCTATTCGTTTTGCTTTAGACTATCCGGAAAGAACCAAAGGATTGATCCTCTACAGCTCGGCCATGCCTTTTGTTGAAAAGCCTGCGAATTATTCTGAATATGCGGGTCCACCCGCTTTTTTATGCAAGGACTACACGATGTTCTTATTAAGTCCTTTATTTTCACTTTTGATGGGGATGGACCCAGCAACTATTTATTCCATGTTGCCTACTTCCGAAAGAAAAAAGGGAATCGTCTTAGACGCTGCAGTAACAAATCCTGATATGGCTAGAAATTTTAATGAATACCCTATTGAAACACTTCAAGCTCCAGTCTATATCTTTCATGCCAAAGATGACAAGCTAGTAAATATTCAAGCAGTCAAAGATGTGATCGATCGTTTTCCCAAAGCTACTTTTGTTTCCTTTGAAACCGGTGGCCATTTAATGGTGGGGCATTCTGAAGAAATTGAACAGACGTTGCTCCAGTTTATCGATAGACAGTCTGATTGATCAGTCTATCTATTTTCAATCCAAAGAAGATTTAAAGAAAGGATCGTTTTCCCCTAGGAGAAAATGATCCTTTTTTTGTTCTTGACTCCTCCATCAGACAGAAAATTCCTTTATACTATTTTTTATCAAATGAAACTGTAGGTTGAATCGTCAGAATTTTCAGAAAATGAAGTATCTTTGGAGAAGGAGTAGAAAAAGGAGAAAATAAAAGGAAATGGGGAGTAAACAGATGAATTTTTTAGAAGCAGCAACACATCCACTGATTTATGGAATGGTTATTATTGGCTTATTGTACGTTTCAGCAATTGCTTTATTGTCTGTAAGAAAATCGTGGAAGCGAGCAAGAGAACTAGGTTATACGAAAGAGCAATTAATGAGGATCGTCCGATCTTCTGCAACATTTACGATCGTACCTTCGATCGCGATCGTCGTAGGTTTCTTTTCTTTAGCCTCTTTGTTGGGCATTCCGTGGGCTTGGTGGCGCTTGAGTGTGATCGGCTCAGTCACGTTTGAGATCATGGCAGCCAATATTGCGTTGGCAACCAACAATGTAAGTGCCGCGACGGCTTCGGCAGGGGATTTTGTTTTGGTAATGTTTGTGATGTCGATCGGAATCATTGGTGGATTAGTTTTGTCAGCTTTTCTTGCCGAGAAAATCCATACCGGATCGATCAAGCGAAAAGACCGTGATCCACGTTGGGGAGCCTTGGGCAATAGTGTGTTTATGCAGGCGATCATCATCGCTTTTGTCGTACCGATGCTGTTGTCAGGTATCGTCAATCTGTTGACCTTGCTTACGAGTGGTCTGGCTGCGTATTTGCTGCAGCTCATAGCAGTGAAAATTCCGAATGGCTTGGCTGAGCAATTTTATCCTAGTCTTCGCGATGCTGATCGCTATGGGATCGGCAATCTTGTGGACCGGACTTTTAGGCTGATAATTATCTGAAAAGGAGAGACAGAACATGAAAAAAGACCAACCAACTGAAACAAACAAATACATTCATTCTATGCATAAATTTGGCCGACGAGCCGCTGTTTTGACGATCATCGTCATGCTGGCCATGCCTACGATCGCCGGGATCTATTTTGGCGAGTTTCCAAGTTTAGTTCAAATTCTGACTGCTAGTGCAGGTTTATTAGCTATTTTTATTCCAACCAATATCGGAGAAGTTATTTCTTACACGCCAATCGTCGGCAGTTCGATTTATTTGACCTTTATTATACCGGCAATCTTGCCAATTTGAAACTACCGGTCGCAACAAATGCGGTCCAGATGATGGACGCTTCCTATGGAACAGAGGAGGCCGATATTTTCAGTTCGATCGCAGTAGGTGTTTCTTCATTTGTCACGATTTTAGTTTTGGCACTGGGAGTGATCTTGATGATCCCACTACAGCCGATTTTGGAGACACCCGTTGTGCAAACCGCAACAGCTTATATTTTGCCAGCTTTGTTTGGGACCTTGATCGTTTCGATGATGGATTCCCGTTTGGGTAGTGGAATTACGTCACCGAACAAGATCAAAGGGGGGATCTTACCCTTTCTTGGTACCCTGTTGATCGCTGTATTGGATCAATATGTTTTCCACATTGGGATTATGTCTAGATATCAAGGGCTAGTCGTTCTAGTGTTATTGCCCTCGCTTTATTTCGGGACAAAATTCCTTTACGACAAAGGACAGAACGATGTGTATCTTCCCGGAGAAAAATAAAAAAGAAGTGAGTGGGAAAAAATCCCGCTCACTTTTTTACTTATTCCCATAGAAACTGTTGCAGTAACAGATCGACTTCGCTATTTTCGTGGAGCTGACTGTGTTGGGCGTTTTCAGTGATGATCGAGTAAGTGATCGTTGCACCTTGTTCCTGCATCACGTGATAGATCGCCAAGGCACTGCCTAAAGGAACGGTACCATCACTTAGGTCTTCCGGACTAACTTGTCCAGCGATCAGCTGGATCGTGGGTTCGTTGATTGTTGGAGCAAGAGTATAGAAATCATTCAAGCGATCTAAAAAGGCATTGGGACCATTGGCCAGTAGATCTTCAATGGACTGTTCGGTACTGGTATCAACAAAATCATTGAAAGGAGCACCGATCGCACTAAATTTTTCTACGACAGGCAGCGAAGTATCATTGGGATAGGTGCCTAAATAACGGAAGCTGCTGACACCACCCATGGAATGACCGACAAGGTTGACTGTTTCTACCTGTTCGTTAGTTTTTAAATAACTCAAAACTGAGCGGATCCATTCCGCTTGATTCCATTCATGGCTTTGGTTGTCTTCAAAAAGTACCTGAATCATGGGATTGTTTGCTTCACCAGTCAGCTGTCCTTCTGTTTGCAAACTGCCATCAGCTAAAACAGTGATCGTCAGTTCCTTTTTTGCCAAACCCGTATCTTCCATTCGTTGAATCAGAGGCCCGAAAGAGCTTCTTCCTCCGGCAAAGCCATGGATGAACAAGGTGGGGGTTGTTGACTTGGGAAAGGCTTCTTCTGTAGAAGTTGAAGTTATTTGTGTGGTTTCTTCGGTTTGATTCACAGCCGTTGCTTGTTGACCACAGGCAGCAAGTAGGAACAAGGACAGCAATAAAAAGATTTTTTTCATAATGAACTCCCTCAATTTGTATTAGCCACATTATAGTAGAAAAAGAAAAATAGAACAAATCAATGACGTGTGTGCATCGATGCACGCCATAACGAAAACTACTTGTGACGAATTTCGAGCAAAAATAAAGAATTTCAGAAGAAAATACTTGAAAAAGGATTTCGATTCTGTTAATATGTTCCAGTGTGCATGAAACACCGTGTTTTGTGTGCGCTGAAACACGTGGGAGGAGAAATTTTGATCTCCAATTCACCACATCACGGACTCAAGGAGGTATGTCTCGTGGCAAAAAAAGTAGAAAAACTAGTTAAATTGCAAATCCCTGCAGGTAAAGCAACACCAGCTCCACCAGTAGGTCCTGCATTAGGTCAAGCGGGTATCAACATCATGGGATTCACTAAAGAATTCAACGCTCGTACAGCTGATCAAGCAGGTTTGATCATTCCGGTTGTTATTTCTGTATACGAAGACCGTTCATTCACTTTCGTTACAAAAACACCGCCAGCAGCAGTATTATTGAAAAAAGCTGCAAAAATTGATAAAGGTTCAGGCGAACCAAACAAAAACAAAGTAGCTAAAGTTACTAGCGATCAAGTAAAAGAAATCGCTGAGTTGAAAATGGAAGACCTAAACGCAGCTAACGTTGAGTCAGCAATGCGCATGGTCGAAGGTACTGCACGAAGCATGGGAATCACTGTAGAATAATTTTCTACTGACCCCCAAGGAAGTAGCTTCTCAGTCGGCTCTGTATTGAAAGATATAGGACACGTGGGAGGTTCTACCGTTATAACCACATCAAGGAGGAAACACAAAAATGGCTAAAAAAAGCAAAAAAATGCAAGATGCATTGAAAAAAGTTGATGCGACTAAAGCATACGCAGTGGAAGAAGCTGTAGCATTAGCAAAAGACACAAATAGTGCAAAATTCGACGCAACTGTTGAAGTTGCTTACCGTCTAAACGTAGACCCTAAAAAAGCGGACCAACAAATCCGTGGTGCAGTGGTGCTACCAAACGGAACTGGTAAAACTCAAAAAGTATTAGTATTCGCTAAAGGCGAAAAAGCAAAAGAAGCAGAAGCTGCTGGCGCTGATTACGTTGGCGAAGGCGACTTGGCTCAAAAAATCCAAGGTGGCTGGTTCGATTTTGATGTTGTTGTAGCGACACCTGATATGATGGCTGAAGTTGGTAAACTAGGACGCGTTTTAGGACCAAAAGGTTTAATGCCTAACCCTAAAACTGGTACTGTAACAATGGATGTTACAAAAGCGATCGAAGAAGTAAAAGCTGGTAAAGTAACTTACCGTGTTGACCGTAACGGAAACGTTCATGTTCCAATCGGTAAAGTATCTTTCGACAACGAAAAACTTGTTGAAAACTTCAACACGATCCATGATGTATTAGTGAAAGCTAAACCATCTGCAGCAAAAGGAACTTACATGAAAAACATCACAGTGACAACAACATTTGGACCTGGTATTCATGTAGATTCAGCTTCTTTCTAAGCAAATATCAAAAATTAAACAAAAAAATTATTGACTCAAACACCTTTCTTATGTTAAGGTGTTTGAGGTTAAATAATTAACTGTACCGAAGACAGTAGGTGACGTCAGTCATAATTCCTACCGAGGACATTTATTGAGAAACTTCAATTGTCCCTCTATGTCTACGGTGGCATAGAGTTTTTTTCTGTCTTTTGACAAAAGAACTCTTCCATCAAAACCAGGAGGTGAATTTTAATAATGAGTGAAGCAACTATCGCTAAAAAAGCTGCAATTGTAGATGAAGTAACTGCTAAATTCAAAGAAGCTGCATCTGTAGTAGTCGTTGACTACCGTGGATTAACAGTTGAAGAAGTAACACTTTTACGTAAACAATTGCGCGAAGCAGGCGTGGAGATGAAAGTTATCAAAAACTCTATTCTTTCACGTGCAGCTGAAGCAGCTGGTTTGGAAGGCATGGGTGAAGTATTCACTGGCCCGACAGCAGTAGCATTCAGTAACGAAGATGTCGTAGCACCTGCGAAAATCATCAACGATTTTGCTAAAGATGCAAAAGCATTAGAAATCAAAGGCGGTATCATCGAAGGTAAAGTTTCTTCATTGGAGGAAGTTATTGCTTTGGCAAAACTACCAAACCGCGAAGGCTTACTATCTATGCTTTTATCTGTACTTCAAGCGCCAGTCCGCAACGTGGCTTACGCTATCAATGCAGTGGCAGAAAAAGACGGAGATGCAGCTTAATTGCCGCATGATACACGTATTATAAATAACAAAAACTAAAAAAATTACCTATTATATGGAGGAAAACAAAAATGGCATTGAACATTGAAAACATTGTCGAAGAGCTAAAAGGCGCGACAATCTTAGAATTAAACGACTTAGTTAAAGCTATCGAAGAAGAATTTGGCGTATCTGCTGCTGCTCCTGTAGCTGTAGCTGCTGGTGGCGCTGGTGAAGCTGCTGAAGAACAAACTGAATTCACAGTTGAATTAACAGCTGTTGGTGATTCAAAAGTTAAAGTTATCAAAGCAGTTCGTGAAGCAACTGGCCTAGGCTTGAAAGAAGCTAAAGCTGTAGTTGATGGAGCTCCTGCACCAGTTAAAGAAGGCGTTTCTAAAGAAGACGCTGAAGCATTGAAAGCTTCTCTAGAAGAAGTTGGCGCTTCTGTAACTGTTAAATAATCTTTTCAAGATATTTGAAAACTGGAAGACCTATTTTAGGTTTTCCAGTTTTTTTAGTATAGTCTGATCTATCATATTGAATGCCTATTAGCATTATAAAGGATGGAAGTTATTATTAAAAATATTCCTAATTATCTATCGATCATCAGAATGCTGTGTGCCGTTTGTTTAATAATGGCTGAACCGTTATCCCTGTTATTATTGCTTGTGGAATAAGTGATGTGCTGAATGGCTATCTTGCTAGACGCTTAGGTGTCACCAGTAAATTAGGGCAAGTGTTGGATAGTTTAGCAGATCTGATTTTTGTTAGTATCATGCTGTTTGTTTTCCTACCGAGAATAAAATTGTCTGATCTGATCCTAGTTTGGAGAGTGGGTATAGCCTTGGTTCGTTTGACTTCAATAATCATAGGGTACACAAAATACCATCAAATTTCTTTTTTACATACGCTATCCAATAAATTTACAGGAATCGTCTTATTTTTCTTCCCAGTATTATTTACTATAGCTGGAAAAGATCTGGGAGTCATTTTGATTGGTTTAGTTGCTAGTGTTTCAGCGATCGAAGAATTGTTTATACTTGTCCTATCAACAGAATTACAACGCGATATACAATCAATTTTTCATCTTTGATTTGTTCAAAAAAAGAAGGGTACTTTTATAACCAGCTCAGTTGATGTGAGGTTCAAAGTAGCATACAGAAAAGAGGTAATTATGGAACATTTTGTTCAAGATCATCAATCAAGCTATGCACAAGCTTTAAAGGAAATCAAAAGCGGATGGAAGCAAAGTCATTGGATGTGGTTCATTTTTCCACAGGTGAAAGGACTTGGCAGAAGTTCAACAGCCGAATACTATGGCATCGACTCGCTTCAGGAGGCGTTGCTCTTTCTGAAACATCCAGTTTTAGGAAGTCATCTACAGGAGATCTCACGGGAGTTACTTTTTCTAGAATCAAGTGATGCTTATGCGATCTTTGGCTCTCCCGATGAATTAAAATTGCATTCATCGATGACTTTGTTTGTCTTGATAACAGAAGAAGACAGCGTGTTTCAGCAAGTCTTGGAAAAGTTTTTCCAAGGGGCATACGTTAAAAAGACTTTAAAAATTCTAGGAATCCAAAAGTAAGTATTTGGTATAACTGTTGACTATAAAAAAAGCTTCCGAAATCAGCTTTCAGAAACTTTTTTGGTTATTTACTTAAATATTTGGTAAAGAATTCATCGCTCGAATATTATTTTTGATCTATCGTGCCGTACGTTTGTTTTTATTCAAGACATCCAAACCTTTTTCTCTGGTACTGATAAATTGCACAATGAGAAAGGCCAATGAGAAAGCAAGTAGAACGAGTAGATTCAAACCAAATGTCTGATAAAAGTCATTGCCGAAGCTTGGACTGTCACCAATCAATTGATTGTTTTGAATAAACCAATAAGAAGGTGTAAAGGCTGCAATACGATTGACAATATCTGGTAGGATTTCTGATGGAACAAAAACACCGCTGATAAAACAACTTCCCAAAATAAAGATATTACTGACACCACTGATCGTATCAATGTTACTGGTTAGACTGGTGACCATGATCGAAAATGCCACCATTGTAAAGAAGAATGCCAATATGTTCACTACAAAGAGTCCTAGAATTTGTACATCCTGAATCTTGGAAAAATAAAGGACAAAGGCCCCAAATCCAATAGTCAATACCAAAGAATACAGTAAATTGGCAGTCCCGACTTTTCGTGAAAGCTTTCGACGGGACATGGGTGAGCAATTATTTCTCATGCGAACGGCTGGACGATTAAACGAGACATTGACCAGTCCATAGGCTGAGAAAATCGATGCAAATAAACCATAGGCTAAGAGATTGACTAAACGAGCAGCCACACTTTTTCTGACCCGCTGATTATATTCTGAATCCAGTTGATAGTTTTTTTCGGTCTGTAAAGTTTTTCTTGTTTGCTGTAACAGAGTTTCTTGGGAAGCATCGGGTTGATTCCTTTGGAAAAGCAAAAAGGTATTTAAAAATTGATTAATCGACGTATCCACAAGAACTTTGGAAAAAGTCCCGGGTCTCGTTCGAACGATTAATTCGGGCTGATTTCCTTGTAACAATTCCTCACTGAATAAAGAGGGAATTGTTACAATATAGGAAATTTCTTCAAAATACAAAGCATCATCCAAGCCTTTTTCAGAAGCATCTGCAAGCTGGACAACATTTTGTTCCTCTTCTAAATAGTCAATCAGTTCGAGAGCAATCGGAGAATCATCTTCAGATAAAATCGTGATATCGGCTTTGCGAGCTTCGGCTTCATAATCGGTACTGATAGCACCAGATTGGGCAAAAATGATAAAAGCAGTAATTGCCACACCTAGTAGTAGGGTTCCTCGATTTGATCGCAAAATTTTAAAGACGGTTTTATAAATGTTCATAGGAAACTCTCCTTTCGAAATAAACATTTGCTAAGAAAAAGAGTAGGGTAAATCCGGCTAACCATAAAAGATTATGGTAAAAAGGCGTGAGTGACTGGTAATAAAATAATTGGAAAAAGCTTTCGCTAATTAAATTCACTAAGTTGATTCGACCGAGAAGTGGCAAATTTTGACTAATCCAAAATTTCAAGCTGGTTGAGCCCATCATTCCGGCTAGGAAACTCAAAATCATTGTGATGGTCGAACCAATACTGATTTTCTGATCAAAGGTAATTTTGGAAGAAAAATTACCTAACAAAGTTCCTAAAGAAAGGGCATTTAATACACCTAAAGCAACGAGAACTAAGAGCCATTGCCAATGATTTCCAAATGCCACTCCATAGATATAACGAAAGACGGCTAAAATAATCAAGATTTGTGTGAAAAACAGGACAAAACTAGCCAGTAAATTGGCTAATGAAACGACAAATTTGTTTCTTGGTGAGAGACTGACTCGAATGCCGTTGGCTGATTGATCGGCTTGCTGGTCATTTGTATTTCCCAGACCCCAAATCAAACCGTTCATAATAGCCATTCCGATTAAAGTGTAGAAAAAATAATCGCTTTGATTGGCATGGGCTTGCTCTTGATCAGTAATAAAACTCGTTTGCTGACTTAATTCTGAGGCGATTTCTTCATAGGAAAGACCCGCTGCCATCAAAATTTCGACTTTGTCTTGTGATTGGAGATATTGATTTAAAAAGTCTAATAGAATCGACTGTGGGATTTGATTACGTCCAACGAACAATTCAATGTTTCCATCAGTAAATTCGTAGTAACCGACAATATCGTCAGCAGCAAGTTGTTCATCGGCTTCTGTCTTTTCTAAATGTTGAACTTCAAATAAGACGGTGTCATCAGATTTTACTTCTTCTAAAATAGCTTCAAATTCTGCACTATCTTCGCCATTTGTTACGATACCAATCGGGGAAGTTTCTAGTGAGATCGGAGACGATAGATTACTAAAGGCTGCCATAAACAAAAGTCCTAAGAGTATGGGGAATAACATTGTCCAGAAAATGAGTGGAAGATTTCTGGATAAAATTTTTAATCGATAGGTAAATAAATGCCAAAACATAGATTTTCTCCTCCTTGTTCGTGTTCGTTTGATGGTTGCTTAATCTCGCAACTCTTTTCCAGTGATTTCCAAGAAGACATCGTTAAGGGTGACTTCTTCGGTATGGAGATTGGCATAGGCAATTTGTTGATTTTGTAAATACGTCAGGATTGGCAACAAGCTATCTCTGGTTGATTCCACTCGTAAAGTTAAGATCAATTGATCATACTCAACATCCAAGACACCAGGGATTTTTTGTAAATCCTCTTTAGCGGTATCTGTTAATGAGGGAACTTCCAACAATAATTTTTCACCGGTTCGAACCATGTTTTTTAATTCTTCTTTGCTTCCTTTAGCAATGACTTGTCCTTGATCGATAATGACGATTTGATCACAAAGAATTTCGACTTCTTCCATGTAATGCGTCGTATAAACAATCGTCGTGCCTTGTTTATTGAGTTCTTTGATGCTGCTCAGAATTTTATTCCGACTTTGCGGATCCACTGCCACAGTCGGCTCATCTAAGAAAATTAATTCCGGCTTATGGGAAATACCACAAGCGATATTTAAACGACGACTCAAACCACCACTTAATTGACTAGGTAAAAATTTCCGAAATTTATCTAAACCAACTAATTCAATGACCTCTTCTACATATTGCTGGCGTAGCTTTTTATCGTTCACATACAAACCACAGTAGTAATCAATATTTTCCGTGACGTTTAACTCTTGGAAAATCGCTACTTCTTGAGGCACGATCCCAATCCGACGCTTAATATCAAAACGAGTGGGTGACATTTCTTCACCGAATAATTTCACCGTACCTCTGTCATAAGTCAATAAGGAAAGCATACAATGAATCGCGGTCGATTTCCCACTGCCGTTCGGACCCAATAAGCCTAAAATTGTTCCTTCTTCAACTTCTAAATTAAAATGATTCAAAGCCAATAAATCTTTATAGCGTTTGACTAAATTTTCGATTTGTATCACCATAATGAAAAACTCCTTTTCTTTTTCTTTATACTCTGACTATAATAGAAATAAGTCATGGATAGTAGTGTCGATTGACTAAAAGCAACATGACATTTGTCATATTACCAGTCCCACTTTGCCAGTCCTACTTAACAGGAACACCAAGCTAGTAGGATGGTATGCGCGCTGAGAATGAAATTTAAATTTTTGGTGTTTGAAAATTTAAATACATGCAACCGAAGCAGCACCAGGAACTCTAAGTTAGTAGGATGGTATGCGTAGTGAGAATCAAATTTAATTACTCTAAATCAAACTAGTTTAATTCATTAAAAGAAATAAGGGGGGAGACGATGGAAAGACAATCTTTTTTTATGGTGTATCTTTTCTTGCAAATTTTGAGTTTCTTATTGCTCTTTCAAGAAGGTTTTCAACCAATCTTTGTCTTGTTTTTATTATTAAGTATCATTTTTATGTCACCTACCTTATATATTGAGGGCGTCAAAGGGAGAGGTGTGACCTTGCTTCTTTTTTATGGAATGAGTCTCTTTTTTCCTGAAGTAGGTTATTTTTTGCCAGCAACTTGGTGGATAATCAATCGCAATGAGCTCGTGCCAATCTGGTGGTCACTGATTGGTTTGATGGGCATTTTTCTCTTAGAATTAACTTTGATTGTCAAAATAATGGTCGCGTTAATGATCTTATTGGCAACGTATCTCAGCTACTTGCGAAACAATTATCTAGAGATGACGTACCAGTTGTTAGAGTTAAAAGACGACAGTTGGGAAAAGGAACAAGTTCTACGAAGGAAAAACGAAGAATTACAAAAGTCGCAAGAGATGGTGTTAAATTTAGAAATTGCTGAGGAACGTAATCGAATTGCTCGTGATATCCACGACAATGTGGGACATCTGTTGTCCAGTGCGATCATTCAGTTGGGGGCATTAGAAGTTGTCAACGAAGATGAAAACCTGCAACAGCCTTTGACTCAATTAAAAGACACCGTGCATACAGGAATGAATCGAATTCGTGAGAGTGTCCATGATCTACATCAAACATCTCTGGCTTTTCAAAAGGGATTAGAACTTATACTGGAGGATTTTCATTTTTGTCCAGTGACGATTGAAGGAGATCTATCCAATGAGTTGTCTGCGGAAGAAAGTCAAATCTTCTTGACGGTGATTCGTGAAGCTTTGGCAAATATTATGAAGCACAGCAATGCGACGCAAGTGAAGATTGAACAGGCAAATTTGCCGGCTTTTTATCGCTGTCAAATTGTGGATAACGGCACGAAGCAAGCCGTTGGTAAAAAGGGAATTGGTTTGTTGAGTATGCAGCAACGAATGGAAGAAATTGGCGGACAGCTCCACACTAATCAAACAGACAAAGGATTTACTGTGACGATGATTTTACCGAAAACACAAAAATAAAACAGCAAAGGAGGAGATTAAATGATTCGTGTGATTGTGGTAGATGATGATCGTTTGGTGACGGAGTCTTTGCGGACAATTTTAGAAATTGATTCCGAGATTCAAGTGCCAGCAATTGGCCATTCAGCGGAGGAAGCGGTCAGCTTATATCAAGAATTTCAACCAGATGTTTTATTGATGGATATTCGGATGGGAGAACAGACCGGGATTGATGCGGCGAAAAAAATCTTTACCACTCAACCGGAAGCGGTCGTGTTATTGTTGACGACTTTTTCTGATGACGAATATATCCGTGAGGCCTTGCAAATTGGTGTGAAGGGTTATCTCATCAAACAAAACTTAGCGGATATCATTCCAGCGATCAAGGCTGTGAACAAAGGCCAATCGGTTTTTGGTAATGAAATCGTTGGAAAATTGTCGAGTATTCTTACTCAAAAAGGCAGAGAGATGACGATCGAACTGACCGATCGAGAACAAGAGATTTTAGAACAGATCGCCGAGGGGAAAAATAATAAGGAGATTGCTCAGACCTTGTATTTAAGCGAAGGGACTGTCCGAAATTATATCAGTCAATTGTTAGATAAATTAGAAGTCAGAGATCGCACACAGTTGGCGATTTATTATTATAAAAATATCCAACCATAAACAAAGAGCAAAAACGATCTAGCATTAGCAGGAGCTAAGTTTAGATCGTTTTCGCTTTAAAGATAAGAATTATTTTGAAGCAATTTGTTCGGCATATAATTTTCCATCATACATTTTGAAAAATGGATAATAGATCAGCATCGAGAGACCTAGATTGATCAAGGCGATCAGGACAGCCCGCCAATCACCGCCTGATCCCAAGAAAGCACCGATTCCGACTGGAGAAATCCAAGGAATACCAGTAATTATTTTATTGACCAGTTGCATCGAGGTAGCCAAGTAGGCAACCGATGCACTAACGATCGGTGTCAGAATAAAGGGCAGGATCAGATAGGGATTGTAAACGATGGGAGCCCCAAAGATCACCGGTTCGTTGATGTTGAAGATGCCCGGTAAAATAGCTGTTCGTCCGAGAACTTTCAACTGATCTGATTTCGCAAACAGAAGCATCAGTAGTACTAATCCTAAGGTGCTACCAGCACCGCCTAAGAAGATATACATATTGGTAAAATCACCAGCAAAAATATTGTTCGCACCGTCGATATTTTCGGTAAGAGCAACTAATAAGATTGGATTGATAAAGCTGTTTTTGATAATGGCAGTCCCGTGAACACCGACTGCCCATAAAAGATGGATCAACAGCATGATCACTACGATACCCAACCAAGATCCGGTCAGATCCTTCACGAATTCAAAAGGTTGTGACAGCAGACCGTGAAGATCTGTATGGAAAACAGCTAAAATCCCATTGATCACCACCATTACCAAAGCAATCAAAATGGCTGGGATCAATGAAGCAAAGGCTTTACTGACACCATCAGGTACGCCCTCTGGCATGCGGATCGTCAGGTTTTTATTCATACAAAAACGATAAATTTGTGTAGCAATCACTGCGGCGATAATTCCTATGAAGATGCCGATACCGCTGAAGCGACTGATCCAGCCACCGATCTCTACGCCATTATAGATCATCGCAGACTCACTGGTTTCTTGCACGAGATGTGCCGCACCATCTGTGATATCGACTTGGACGATGGTCAAAAGAAAAGCGAACAGACCCAGGATCGCACCGACAAAGCTGCTTAGGCGTTGATCCTCTTGTCGATAGCTGTCAGTCAGGTAATAAGCTGTTGCTAAACTATAGAAAACCGCGATCGATCCAATCGACATAGTCGTAACAACGCTATAGAGCGGTGAAAATTTTAAGATCGTTGCCTCGAAAAAAGGAGCGAGAGGCGGTAGGATCTGTGGAAGATTATTGATGATCAGAAAGATCGATCCCACGATCGTAAAGGGAACAGTGATGACACCGGCCTGCATGATTGCTCGAATGAAGCGCAAGTTGGCCATTTTATTTAAAGGTGGCATCAGTTTTGTTTCTAAAAATTGAAAAATACGATTCATTTTGGTTCAACCTTTCTATGATGGAAGCTGATGGGTCTCGATCAATTTTTGATACCAATAAAAGCTATCTTTTTTATAACGTGCCAGCTGTTTTTCATCCTTTTCGTCTCGATCAACGTAAATGAAGCCATAGCGCTTGCTGATTCCTTCGTGGACGCTAACTAGATCGATCGCTGACCAAGGACTGTAGCCAAATAAATCGACTCCAGCTTCGATGGCTTCCAAGCATTGACTAAGATGTTGCTGCAAGTAATTGATTCGATAGGTATCGTGGATCTGCCCATCCTCGGTCAATTCATCGCGGGCACCTAAACCATTCTCTGTGATAATGATTGGCAAATGATAACGGTCATAAAGAGTTTGCAGAGTTGTTTTCAACCCGTCTGGATCGATCGTCCAATTGAATTCATTTTTTTGAAGGAAGGGATTGGTGTAACCTTTGTAAAAGCCCCATTCCATAATGTCTTCACTTTGTTGATCGCTGATCCCGTCTGACATGCCGTCTTTTTTGACTGGTTTTTCCACAGTGACCGTCGTATAAAAGTTCATGGCAATAAAATCTGGGAAGTGCGCTTGCATCAGTTCTTCGTCTTCTGGTGCAAAGCTAATCGTCACGCCCTGTTGATTCAAGTAGTCTTTGAAAACTGTGTTGTAGCGACCGAAGCAAGAAAAGTCCAGATAAGCCCAGTTTCTGACACTGTTGAAATACAGTGAAGCTTGATTGTCTGCCGGTTTACTGGTTGCCGGATAAACAAGAGAAATATTTGGCACAGGTCCGATCTTGCCATTTTCAATCAGTTCATGACAGAGCTTGAAGGCATATTTTTCCGCTATCATCAAATGATGGAATTGCTGGTATTTTTCTTGCAATGGAATCGAGTGCCCCAAAATCTTTTGATCCACTAGTAGCATGATATTTGGTTCATTGATTGTCAGCCATTTTTTGACCCGATCTCCGTAAGCTTCAAACAAGGTTTTGGCATATTCTGTAAATGCTTCGACAGTCGTGCGAACGCTCCAGCCACCTTCATCTTCTAGTGCTTGTGGTAAGTCAAAGTGATTTAATGTGATGATCGGTTCGATCCCCTGACGTAAACATTCATTGATGACATCTTTATAATGGGCTAGTCCTGCTTGATTGATCTCCCCGCGACCTTGGGGAAAGATTCTTGTCCAGGCTACAGAAAAGCGAAAGACCTGCAGTCCTAATTCCGCTAATAAGCGAATGTCTTCTTTATAATGATGGTAATGATCGACAGCTACAGTGAAATCAGTGATCTCATGATTGTCACGGGGACGTGTGTCTTGAACACTCAATCCTTTGCCATCAGCCAGATAGCCGCCTTCAGTTTGATGGGCACTAATGGAAGCACCCCATAAAAAATCTTTTGGAAATGTTTTTGACATTATTTTTCTCCTTTGATTTGTAAATAATAAGAAATTATTCCTAGCTGTCATCGACTTTGAATAAGAGAAAACAGCAAAAGGCTTCTCTAAACAGTATACTGTTTTTTAGTGGAAAATCGAATTTCTAAACCTCAAAAAAACGTCCGGAAATTTTTCCGAACGTTTTATCTGTTTATTCTACTTCAAAAATCCAACCCTCAGGTGCTGGACGATCACCATATTGAATGCTGACCAATTCATCGTATAATTTTTTGGTGACTGGTCCGACTTCGGTCTCACTGTAAAAGACATGGAACTCGTCTTTTGTTTGGATGCCACCGATCGGTGAGATCACTGCAGCTGTTCCGCAAGCACCAGCTTCAACAAATTGATCAAGCTCATCCAAATGAACTTCTGCTTCGACGGCTTTCATTCCAAGTTTCTCTGCTAGATGGAGTAGAGAATATTTGGTGATACTTGGCAGGATCGAAGGTGATTTTGGCGTAATAAACTCATTGTCTTTGGTGATCCCAAAGAAGTTGGCAGAACCGACCTCCTCGATTTTGCTGTGTGTCTCTGGATCAAGATAGATACAGTCAGAGAAATTTTTGCCTTGAGCTTCTTCACCAGGAAGCAAGCTGGCTGCATAGTTTCCACCAACTTTGGCTGCACCTGTTCCGTTAGGTGCGGCACGATCGTAATCGGAGACGATGAAGTTGGTAGGGGCCATGCCACCTTTGAAGTAAGGACCTACGGGCATACAAAAAACAGTAAAGATGAATTCATCTGCTGGATGGACACCGATCGTATCACCCACACCGATCAATAGTGGTCGAATATAAAGAGTCGCGCCTGTACCATAAGGTGGAACAAATTCACGATTGGCTTTGACGACTGATTTGACCGCATCAATGAACATTTCTTGCGGAACTTCTGGCATGCGCAGGCGGTTGGCACTGCGATTCAGACGTTTGCTATTCTCATCCACACGGAATAAGTTGATACCACCATCTTTTCTACCATAGGCTTTCAAACCTTCGAAGCACTGCTGACCGTAGTGTAAAGCAGGTGAAGATTCACTGATATGTAAAGTACTGTCTTCGGTCAGTGTGCCTTCTTCCCATGAACCGTTTTTCCATTTAGCGAGAAAACGCCATGGCGTTTTTATATACTCAAATCCTAAGCTGTTCCAATCAATTGTCATAAAAAACCACTCCTTGTTCATATTGTTGCTAGTATATCACTTATCGAAAGTATTGTCATTATTCTGAAAATTTCCAAAACAATAAATTTCATAGAGAAATCTTGCTGTCATTCAAAAGTTCCAACGAATAAAAGTAGACAAGTCACAGATGGTACAAATCTGATATAATAGGGAAAAAGTGACGGTTCTACATTGGAGGGATCCAATGATAAAAACTGAGAACAATGGGATTGTTTAAGGAGGCAGGCATGAAGCAATTTTATTCTGTGGAAGAATTGGCAAACGAACTGAATGTGACCACGCGAACGATTCGTAACTATTTGCGTGACGGTAGATTAAAAGGCAGCAAAGTCGGAGGACAGTGGCGTTTTTCAATGGCAGAGGTTGCCAAATTGATGGGTAAAGAACATTCGGAGGATCAAAATGATTTAACTACTCGTTTCTTAGAAGAAGTGCATGTAACAAATCAAGCCGTGATCGTTCTAGATTTTCCATCGATGCCTTCAGAACAAATCGAAGCCTTTAAAGAGGCGGTGATCGAGTATTACAATCAAATGTATGTCGGAGGAAGCAATCGATTATTCAGTTATCAGCTGCTACCAAATAAGCTGATGCGTTTTTCTTTAAGTGGACCTAGTCCCTACGTTTTAGCCTTTAGTCGACAGATTTATCGAATCGCTGAGCGCTTTCAATGAAGAAGCAATGAGAGGATGTTATTGCTTCTTTTCTATTCAACTTGCCAATTGCCGGATCTTTCTGTAAAATAAATTCAGAAAATTCAGAAAAAACGAGGTGAGACCAGTGGCAGTGAAAGTAAAAGATATTTATAAGAGTATCAAAGAACATATGGAGCACATCGATCTCTTAGCTGGTGAGGGCGGGATGAGCAATCTAATCGATTGGTTTCACGTCGTTGAAGTTGCAGAGATCACAGATTTTCTAGAAGGTCGTGAGATGATCATTGTCACAGGCTTAGCATTGAAGGAAAATGGCGAGACCCTTTTTGATATTGTACAAAAATCTTTGCAAAAAGGTGCCTCGGCCATCATCGTCAATACCGGACGTCATATTTTGTCTGTCGATGCTGAAGTACTTGAATTTTGTAACGAGCATAGCTTCCCGCTATTTACGATTCCCTGGGAAATCTATATGACTAATATCGCAAAGATCATTGCACAGGAAGTGAATCATCATTTCAAACGTAAAAATGAACTGGTCTCTTCCTTTAAGAATGCGATCTTTTTCCCAGAAAAACAGGAATTTTATTCCGCAGATCTGGCCCGCTATGATTATCAGGCGGAATGGAAATATTGCATCAGCATCATTGAAGTAGAATATCTAGACAAAGAAGATGTTGTCCCCCCTGATGAATTACGGCGCATCAAAAAATATTTAGAGAACATGCTGGCGTATCTAGCACCTCAAGGCATTGTTTTTCGTTTGAATGATGCTTTGGTGATTTGCTTTGCGAATTGTCTAGAGGAAAGTATCACGATGATCATGACCCAACTGATTGATAATCTTCCACGTCCTTTCAAAAAAATGTACACCATGTACGCTGGAATTGGACGTAATACTTTAAGTGTCCGTTGTATTCACAAAACCTACCAGATCGCTAGGAAAGTCGTCCGGCTACAGAAAAAGCTGGAGAAGTCTTATGAGATCCTTTCTTATAAAGATCTGGGCGTGTCACAGCTACTTTTAGCGATGGATGATACAGAGATCATGAACGAGTTTTATACGAACAAATTGAAGCAGCTGGTCGATTACGATCAAATGAATCAAACGGATCATACGTCCTTTCTGGAAATCTATTTTGAAGAAGGCTGTCGCGTCCAAGAAACTGCCAAACGCTTGTACTTACATCGGAATTCGATCAATTACAAATTAAAAAAAATCGAAGAAATCCTGCATTGTGACCTGAGTGATTTCAACGTACGTGTAGAATTACTGGTTGCATTGAAAGTCCGCTTAGTATTGTAGAAAAAGAGCTCAAACTAAAAAGAATCTGATGAAATCTGTTGTTAAACATTGATTTCATCAGATTTTTTACTTTTTTTGTCGATGAACAGTGTGGGATCTTTTCCGCAGCTCTTCCGTTACGCAGAGCTGAATACTAGGATCACCGTGTTTGGATTTGTGCGTATGCACAAATTAATTTGTGTGGCGGAATATTGTTTGTGCGTAAGCTATTTGGTTAAATGAAAGCCATAAGAAAGAGGTGGTTCTAAAATGAAAATGATTCAAGCAATCATTCGAGTGGAAAAAACAGAAGATGTTTCAGAAGCGTTGTTGAAAGCTGGATTTCCTGCAATGACCAAGATCGATGTTTATGGTAGAGGGAAGCAAAAAGGTTTGCAAGTAGGAGACGTCTTTTACGATGAACTACCCAAGACGTTATTGGTGATCGTGACAGAAGACGAGAATACCGAAGCGGTTCTGGACATTATCCTGACGGTTGCCAAAACCAGTGAAGCAGGGAATTACGGAGACGGACGAGTTTTTGTGAGTGAAGTAGGGGAAGCCTACACGATCAGTACTAGAAAACCAGAATTGTAAGTGGAGGGATTCGATGATAGAGATTATTGCGATAGTCAGACCCAATAAAACCTCTGCAACAAAGCAAGCACTGATCAAGACTGGGTATCCCGGATATACTTGTATTCGAGCAGTTGGCCGTGGGAAAAAAACGGTAGAGGTGATTTTGGCTGACGGAAAAAAATTGAAAACAAAACTAGTAAGTAAACGACTGTTTTTGATCGTCGTAGAGGATGTAGCGAAAGAGGAAGTCGTCCAGGCGATCATTGATGCTAACTGGTCAGGAAATGAAGGGGATGGAAAAATCTTCGTGACCAAACTGACAGACAGTTACAATGTCCATTTAGAATAGAAAGTAGTGACTATATGAAAAAGAAAAAAAATATCAATCTGCTGATTTCAGCAGTAACGATCATTCTTATTTTTGTTCTCTGGTTTGTATCTACGAATCTTGATTGGGTCGATCGACGGTTGATTCCAACACCGCAGGCAACTTGGAATGCATTTATTCAAGTCTTATCGGATTATAAGGGACATTCATTGATGGAACACTTTGGAGCCAGCATGTATCGTTTGCTGTCAGCTTTTTTCTTGGCAGTCGTTACAGCGGTGCCGATCGGGTTGTTAAGTGGTTATTCTGACAAAGCGCGTGCGGTATTGACACCGATCATTGAGTTTTATCGTCCATTGCCACCACTAGCATACTATACGCTGTTGGTTCTAGCTTTAGGCATCGATGATGAATCAAAGATCGCTTTGCTTTATCTAGCGTGTTTTGCTCCAATCTATATCGCTTGTGTCTCTGGGGTAACCAAGGTCAAGGCGGATTTCATCCACAGTGCAGAAACTCTGGGTGCAAGTAAGACACAAATTTTCGGACATGTGATTTTTCCAGCGTGTCTGCCAGAAATGTTCATCGGTATTCGGACAGCGATCGGTGTTGCCTATACAACACTGGTTGCCTCAGAAATGGTTGCCGCTTCTAGCGGGATCGGTTGGATGGTTCTGGATGCGAAAAACTGGTTTAGAAATGATGTCATTTTTGTTGGGATCATCGTAATGGGGATCACAGGGATCCTGATTGATTTCCTATTGAAAGTCTTAGAAAGAAAACTGGTTCCATGGAGTGGTAAAGCCTAACATCTAACAATACGGGGGAATATAAAATGAAATTAAATAAAAAGTTAACGTTATTGGTTGCAAGTAGTTTAGCATTATTGGTTGGTTGTGGAAATTCTGGTGGCAGCACGGCTTCAAGTGAATCGGCTGAAAAAGTCATTATCGGGACATTGGTCATGCCCAAC
Source organism: Enterococcus olivae (assembly GCF_053760925.1). Lineage (NCBI taxonomy): Bacteria > Bacillati > Bacillota > Bacilli > Lactobacillales > Enterococcaceae > Enterococcus > Enterococcus olivae. Next base: position 152,795 of record NZ_JBSMVT010000002.1, on the reverse strand, counting down.
GATGAAGGAATTGCCAAGGCAGAGAATTATTTTGAAGAAGAGATGGGTGTGCCTGTGGAAATTCGCGTATTTGATGCCGGTAGGGATACAGTGACAGCCATGATGACTGGAGACATCGATTTTGGTTTGATGGGTTCGACCTCCGCCGCACTGGCTCTGGCCCAAGGGGTAGAAGCAGAATACATTTGGACACATGAGATTTTAGGAACAGTTGAATCATTGGTCGTCAAACCAGAGATCGAAACAGCACAAGATCTTGTTGGCAAAACGATCGCTACACCGTTCTCTTCTACTGCTCACTTTTCTATTTTGAAGTATTTGGAAATGAATGGAATTGCTGAAAGTGATGTCAACCTGCTAGACATGCAGACGGCAGAAATCTATACAGCTTGGGAAAGTGATCAGATCGATGCGGCCTACATCTGGGAACCAACCATGTCTGAGATGTCAGATACGAAGTTGCTAGTCAGTGGTGAAGATATGGCAGAAGCTGGTTACATGACAGCTAATGTTGAAATGGTCCGAACAGAATTTGCTGAAGCAAATCCGGAAATCGTAGAAGGCTATATTCGTGCAGTCAATAAAGCAACTGTCCTTTTCCAGGATAACAAAGAAGAAGCTGTTCAAATCATTGCGGATGAATTAGGTTTCTCAACAGAAGAAGCTGAGTTCCAAATGACAGGATCAATCTGGTTGAATGCAGAGGAGCAAATCGCGCCAGAATACATGGGAACGACTGGTAATATCGGTGAGCTTTCTCAAAACTTGTATGATCTAGCCACTTTCTTGAAAGAACAAGGAAGTATCACAGAAGTTCCAGATATCTCTGTCTTTGAAGAAGCAATCAATCCATCGTATATCGAAAACGTGAAATAAATAGAAGAAAGCAAGGTGTGAGGATGAGTAACTATTTAAGAGAAGAAGAGGTCGTTGTTTCAATCAAGGATGCCAGTCTTGTCTATCAAGGCGATAAGGCTGAAGTGGTTGCCTTGCAAAATGTCAATCTCGATATTCAAAAAGGGGAATTCATTTGTGTACTAGGGCCCAGCGGCTGTGGGAAAAGTACCTTGCTGAATATTATCGCTGGCTTTCACCAGCCGACAAGCGGGGTAGCCATGATCGATGGCAAACCGATCACAAAACCAGACTGGGACAGAGGTGTTGTTTTCCAAACGCCGACCCTTTATCCTTGGTTGAATATCTATGACAATGTGGCTTTTGGACCTAAAATGCGTAAGCAAAGGAAAGCCAAGGTCAAGGAAGAAGTAGAAAAATATTTGGAACTAGTCCATTTGGATAAATTTCATACGAATAAACCGTATGAGCTTTCAGGAGGGATGCGCCAGCGCGCGTCTCTCGCAAGGGTCCTGATCAATGAACCACGTATGATTTTGATGGATGAGCCTTTTGGTGCCTTAGACGCCTTGACTCGAATCAACATGCAAAAGCTGGTTCGGGACATTTGGAACGTGACGCAGAACACGATTTTCCTGATTACTCATGATGTAGATGAAGCATTGGCATTGGCTACACGCGTGATCGTTATGACCAGTCGTCCAGGGAAAATCGCTAAAGAGTTTCAAACGGAATTTACTTATGACATTGATGGAACCAATCAAGAAAGTGTCACTTATTCACCTGAATATACGGAACTGCGGGAAGAGATCCTAAACATCATCAATACCCAACACTAAAATAGATGAGGAGAAACACTATGGGAAAATTAAGTGGAACAGAAATAAAAGAACTACATCGAGATTATATTTTACAGTCTTGGTCAGTCGCAGGAAAGGATGCGATCCCTGTTGCTAAAGCAGAAGGGATCTTCCTGTATGATTACGATGATAATAAATATGCGGATATGTCCAGTCAGCTAGTGTGTACCAATCTGGGACACGGCAACAAAGAGATCATTGAAGCATTAAAAGAGCAAGCAGACTGGATGCCTTTTATGGCACCTTCTTATGCTACAGATGCCAAAAGTCGTTTGGCTAAAAAACTAGTCGATCTGGCTGGACCATCTTTCCGCCGAGTGTTCTTTACCAATAGTGGTGCCGAGTCCAATGAAAATGCGATCAAGATGGCGCGGATGGTCACAGGTCGGACCAAGATCTTTTCTTGTTATCGTTCATATCATGGAGCGACACTAGGTGCCAGTAATGCCAGTGGAGATGCTCGTCGTTTTGCTGCAGAGCTGGGTGGGGCAAATGGTTTTGTGAAATTCATGAATCCACATATGTATCAAGATGGTTATACACGTGGAGTCGATGATGCCGAATGTACAGAAAAAGCCTTGAAGGCCTTAGAGCAGCAAATCCGTTATGAAGGACCAAATCAGATTGCGGCAGTCTTGATGGAAAGTATCGTCGGTGCCAATGGTGTAATCTTACCACCAGAGGGCTATATGGAAGGCATTCGTACCTTGTGTGACAAATATGGTATTTTATTGATCATGGATGAAGTCATGGCTGGTTTTTATCGGACAGGACCAACATTTGGCTGGCAGCATTTTGATCTTGTACCAGATATGATCACCTTTGCCAAAGGGGTAACGAACGCCTATGTTCCTCTAGGCGGTGTGATCGTCAACGAAACAATCTCTGAATATTTCGAAGAAAACGTGCTACAGTGTGGTTTGACATACAGTGGTCATACATTGGCCTGTGCTGTAGGGAATGCCTGTGTCGATTATTACGAAAAACATCAGATTGGTGCCCATGTTTTAGAAATGGAAGCAATCTTAAAAGGATTTATGGAAGAGATGGTTGAAAAACATCCTAGCGTTGGTGAAGCTCGCTGTATCGGATTGTTCTCTGCTTTTGAAATGGTCAAAGACAAAGAAACGAGAGAAACATTGACTACTTATAATGAACCAAACACGGCAATGCCTGCCATTTTAGGCAAACTGAAAGAAAAAGGCTTCTTGGCTTTTAGTCGTGACAACTATGTGAGTATTTGTCCACCATTGACAATCAGGAAAGAAGAATTGGAAGAATATCTACCAATCGTAGACGAAGTATTTACATGGGTAGATGAAACATTGATCTAGGAGGTGTCCAATGAATTTTGATTACGCACAGCCAGTAAAGATTCATTTTGGGAATGGTCGTTTACAAGAACTGCCCCAGTTGTTGGCAGATTTTACTGGAAAAGGCTTATTGATCTGTAGTAAACGCTTAGTCAAAAATGGCTTCACAGCAAAGTTGTTTGAAGAAAACAAACAGTTGGCTGCGACTTTTACTGAGATATCAGAAAATCCTGACGTGACCGAAGCACAGGAATGTGTCGAGTTGATCAGGGAAAAGCAAATCACTTTTATCGTTGCTTTGGGCGGCGGTAGTGTGATCGATCTTGCGAAAGTGTGCGGGACCCTTTGTTTTGCAGAAGAAGAGGTAGCTGCCTATCTGGGTTCCGGCTTAGCACTGCCTGAGCAGAGATTGCCATTGATCGCGATACCGACGACTTCAGGAACAGGAACTGAGGTCACTGCTGCTGCAGTATTGACAGACAGAGAGCTTGGGAAAAAATCACCGATCATCTCTGATAATTTTTATCCAGATATTGCCTTGGTCGATCCTGAATTGACCTTGACCGTGCCGCCGAGAGTGACAGCCAATACAGGAATGGATGCACTTTGTCAGGCAATCGAAGGTTATTGGTCTAAAGGACATCAACCGATCTGTGATGCACTGGCGATTCACGCCGCACGTTTGATTTTTGAAAATCTTTTAACGGTCTATCATGAGCCGGAAAATCTGACAGCCAGAGAAAATATGAGTGAGGCTGCATTGATCGCGGGATTGGCTTTTGCGATCCCTAAAACGACTTCTTCGCATGCCTGCAGTTATCCTTTGACGAATATTTATGGAATTCCTCATGGCGAAGCATGTACTTTGACGATCGATTATTTTGCTAAGGTCAATGCGAGTGATCGACTGTTGGCCTTTGCAAACAGAGTCGGATTTTCTTCCATTGATGAGATGTGTGAGAAGATCCATGCGATGAAAGTGGAAATGAACATGCGAACGGATCTAAAGGATTTTGATATTTCCCCTGGTCAGTTAGCAGATCTAGTTAGTCTGTCTCACCATCCGAATCTATTGAACAATCCAGTAGAGATCACGGATGAGATTCTTGAGGAAATGTATCAAAGTTTGATTTAAAGTCAAAGAAGCAGCGATCAGAATGTGAGGTTCTGATCGCTGCTTCTTTTCATTTTAAAGGACTTAGAATTTTCCGCCACGACCACCAAAGCTACCTCCGCCGCTGGAACGGGTGACTGAACCGCCACCACCGGATCTTCCGCCACCTCCGCCACTGTTATTGTTGCGGGGGATTCTGCGTGTAGTAACAAAGGAATTGGTCAGGCGATCTTCTTTTTGACTGATCTTTAAGGCTGACTTTTGAGTATAGGGATAACGATAGCCACCGGACCTCAGCTGGTAACGTGATTTGATCACGAAAAAGACGATCAGACTGATGATTGCCGCAGCAATCAGCGCTAAAGTGATCTCTAACGGGGTCAATACTTTGTAGTAGGTGATTTTCCCCGTGTCACGATCGATTCGATAATGCCCACTAGGGACGCCTTCCTCGACATATTCACTAGACAGAGTCAGAAAAGCACGAGCGCCACTGAAGTAATCACCACTGGAAAGACCATTGACAACGCGTTCTTCGATCTCATCCAAACGTCTCTCTGTCAGATAGTCGATCATATTTCCTGAAGTAGAGAAGAAATAGTCGCGATAGGTCATGTTGATCATCAAGACGGCACCATTGTTGTCGTTACCGATCTTATCTCTGAGAAAATCGTCCGTGAAGGTCTCTGCACTACTATAGTTTTCATTGTTTGTGTAGATAAAGACTTCACCTTTGATTTGTTCGTTCAATGTTGCTGCCAAGCTAGTCAGTTCTTGGATCTCTTCTTCAGTAAATAAATCAGCATCGTCAATGACACTTGGACCTGCTGCATAGGCGGGGACTGTAAAGGCCAAGAAGCCTAGCAGTAAAGTAAATGTATAAAAAAGTTTTTTCATATCAGATACCCCACGATCATAAAGAGGATCGCCAACGCGGCAAAAATACCAAAGGAGGTCAATCCAAGACGTTTGTAGCTGATTGGTAGCACACCACTGACTTTTCCAGTTTGTCCATTCATGGCATAGTAAAAGACTTTTTTCGATTGATCGTCACCGCGATAGGTCACCAGCCAAACGGGTAGAAGAACATAGCGATTGTTCTCTTCAGTGATCTGGAACTGCCGATTTCTACGAGAAAAGCTCGTATAGCCACTGACGGAGTTATTCAAAAGATTCTCTCCATAACGAGCTAGTTCATTTTGAATCTCTTTTTGGATCGTATGATATTCAATGTCACGCTTTTCTGCTTGAAAGCCAGCTAGATACTGATTTTTGAAGGGAACCGCTTTGTTCAGCGGGAAAGGCTGTACGCCTTCGACCATTTTTTGCTGAGTATTTTTAGACAGCGCATTTTTGATCAACTCATTGAAATTTAGTTTTCCTTTGCGCAGGACATCAAATTGCTTGGTCTCTGTGTATTCGATATCGCCGACCCGCCAAACACGGAGCGTCGTTCCCATACCTGAGATCTCCCCGTCTGCTTCAGCATCTACTGCCCAATAAGGAAAATAGACACCGGTTAATTTTTCGACCTGTGCTTTATTGAAAAATTCTCTTGGAACGAACCACTTTTTCTGTGCCCATTGTAGAAATTCTTCGGTTGCTTTTTCTTTTTTGATAGCAAAAGGTAGCACTTTATCTGGTAAAAATTTACCGCTTAATCGCCCAGAGAGCACCACTGGATTGTGACAGAAATAACAGTAGGTTGCTGCTGTGGTGGCATCTGTTACGATCTCTGCACCACAGCTTGGACAAATAAAGAGTGCCATTGCCTCCTCTTGATCATCGACCATCTCTTCAACGATCGTTTCTGTATCGTCTTGAGAGACCGGTTCGTTCTGTAAGCGGGCTTCTTTTTGACTGGCCTCAAAGGCACTGACTTCTTCTTCAGTGAAGACACTCATACAATACGGACAATGAAATTTTTGATCACTAGGCTCAAAAGAAAGGGGACCGTCACAATTAGGACACTTATGTGTAACAACTTCCATACCAACGCCTCCTTGTTCCTAATTAAAAGTTAAAACAATTTGACTGCTCAACGATCTAGTCTAACGGTACACCTTGAAAAGGTTTGCCACATTCCGGACAGAATTTAGGGACGCCATTGGACAGATCAACGACTTCGTTACACGAAGCGCATTTCATTTTGATCGTTGCAGACGCAGCTGTTGGTTTGGCCGTGCCACAGTTGCTACAGAATTTACCTGTATTTTCCGTGCCGCATTCTGAACAAGACCAAGTATCACTGCTGGCTTTTTGAGCAGCTTGCTGCTGCATTTGCTGTTGATTGGACTGAGAGGCTTGCCCCATAAAGTTTCCGCCCGCATTCATACCGACGCCCATCCCCATGAAACTTTGCGCTGCGCCACCAGGATTACTGCCGGCAGATTCCAGTCCCTTGGCGATCGAACCTTGGACATAGCCTTCACGAATACTAGGGTCTCCCAGCATCGCACCTTGATTCCGCATATTGATCAGTTTCACAGAATCATCGGTATAAGAAATGCTGGATACCGCTACGGATACGACTTCGATCCCGCGTAGTTCACGCCAGTTATCGTCCAAGACATCACTCATGTATTTACTTAGTTCCATACTCTTAGAGGGCACGTAAGAAATCCGTTCGCCATCAGCGGACATTTTATTGATCGTTGCCTGCAAAGCGGTCAGAAATTCCTGCAAGTATTGTTCGTTGATATCATTGATCTCTACTTGTGTTTTATTTTTAGGAATGGCATTGGTGTAAAACAAGATCGGATCCGACACTTGGATCGAATAGGTCCCGTGAGTGCGCAAGAACAATTCGGCATTATAAAAATTATCGAAATAGTTCAAGGGAGAAGAGGTTCCAAAGCGAATGCCTTTGATCTCTTGCAAATTGATATAGAAAACCTGTTGTTTCTGGGGAGTGACACCACCAAATTTAAAACGGTCAAAAGTTTCAGAAATAGCAGATTTCAATGAGCCATTGAACATGGATGGTGCGGAATTGTTTTGAACGGTGTAGTAGCCTTCTTCTGCGGTGTAGTCAATGATTTTTCCGCCGTCTACTAACAGCATCATCATATTCGGATAAACGTGAACGACAGAGCCGTCTGTGAGCACATCGTCGGTTCCTTTTCGGTTCGAACCGCGTTTGCTGTCTTTTCTAACTTTGACACCTTTTGTCATTACTGTTGAATCACTCATATTATCAGGTTCAATGATCTCTAGCCATTGGTCAGCTAGACCACCGCCGACTGTACTTGTTGCTGCTTTGATTAATCCCATGATGTTTCCTCCTTCAGTAAAATTTAAAATGTAAAAAACATCTACAGGTAAATTATACCATAAGACCTGGGTTTCCTTGTATCAGGCGGAAGGCGGAATTCTGCGCTTTTTTAAAAGTGAGGGTGATATTGTAAATAACAATTGATGAGAGAAGGACATCTGCTGCTTTTATTTAAAACCCCTGCACTGCGAGAAGCTCTTGCCTCAAGTCGGCCGTGGAATCGTCGTGAGCCTGTAGTCTCTCGACTTTCAAGCTTCAAAGTCTCAGTAACCAATGAAATTGGCAACTGAGACTAATTCACATTGAATTATGAGTACGGCGACAACGCAAGCTCTTCTCTTCGTTACGCTAAAGAGTGTTTTAAATCATGAGTCATTTTTACAAGAAATAAAATAGAAGTATTTGTATTGAGCGAAATGTAACAACAAGGCTGCGATATCATTGTGTTGAAGCTTGGCAAATGCCCGTCCTACTTACTAAGACATTAAGCTAGTAGAATGGTATGCGTCATTTTAATAGCTTAAAAGAAATAAACTTTGAAACTTCAGACTCAAGTTGATCTCGCAGTCTATCAAAGCAGACTTCCTTCTTGTAGTACAGAGTCGCTACATAAAAGTAACTGTGAATGGTAACGTTGATAGTGAAAAAGATTGTGAGAGTTTTGTAAGTTGGTAGTTTTTTTACCCAAAATTGCGTATAATAGTAGGTAGCGAATTTTGAAAAGAGGTGGCAAGTTTGGCCTATCAAGCACTCTATCGTGTGTGGCGTTCACAGCGTTTTGAAGATGTTGTTGGACAGCAGGCGATCACACAGACCTTAAAAAATGCAATCATCCAGAATCAGATTTCTCATGCCTATTTGTTTACTGGGCCAAGAGGAACAGGAAAAACCAGTGCGGCAAAAATTCTTGCCAAAGCGGTGAATTGCCCCCACAGTAAAGATGGCGAACCCTGTAATGAATGTGAGATGTGTCGCTCGATCACTGCTGGTAGTCAGGAAGATGTTATTGAGATCGATGCAGCAAGTAATAATGGTGTAGAGGAAATTCGTTTTATTCGTGAGCGTGCCAATTATGCTCCGACACAGGCAACCTATAAAGTATATATAATCGATGAGGTCCATATGCTTTCGACAGGAGCATTCAATGCACTTTTAAAAACATTGGAAGAACCGCGAAAGAATGTCATTTTTATTTTGGCAACGACCGAGCCTCATAAAATTCCGGCAACGATCATTTCGCGGACACAGCGCTTTGATTTCAAACGGATCCGGACCGAAGACATCATGGGGCATCTGAAGCATATTTTAGAAGAGAATCAGATCGACTTTGAAGAACCAGCATTACAGGTGATTGCCCGAGCAGCAGAAGGTGGGATGCGAGATGCCTTGAGTATCCTAGATCAAGCGATCTCCTTTAGTGATGGCAAAATCACGATGCAGGATGCAATGGAAGTCACCGGTAGCTTGACCTTCGAGATGATGGATCAATTTATTGAATACTGCCAGCAAAAAAATGTCACTGGTGCACTTGAGATGTTGGAGGAAATGCTGGCATCTGGGAAGGAATCACGAAGACTGATCGAAAATCTGTTAGTCTATTGTCGTGATCTATTGATTTATCAACAAGCACCCCAATTACTGAATGAAAAAACAGGTCATTTGACAGAAAGCTTTCAGCAATTAGCTCAACAAGTATCCCCACAGCAATTGTATCAGTGGATCACTGTGTTGAATGATACTCAAAATGAGATACGCTTCACCACCAACCCAACGATTTATTTGGAAGTAGCGACTGTTAAGTTAGCAAATGGCTCGTCAGCTCAACCGGCTATCGAGTCAACAGCAGTCAATGATCAGGAGGTTCTGCAGTTAAAAAATGAACTGCAAAGCTTACGACAGGAAGTCCAGCAGTTGAAGCAAAATGGTGTTGCAACAGCTTCTTCACAAGAGAACACGAGTGCACCAGCACCTAAGCGCAAGCAGCAGACGAGCAGCTATCGGGTACCGAAAGAGCGAGTCTTCAATGTATTGAAAGAAGCAACGAAACAGAATTTAGTCAATGTCAAAATGGTTTGGGAAGACTTGTTGATGAGCCTGTCAGCGACACAGAGGGCGATGCTGCGAGCGAGTGAGCCGAAAGCGGCCAGTCCTAAAGGCTTGGTGATCGCCTTTGATTATGAGATCATTTGTCAACGAGCTGCTAATGATGAAAATTTTGTTTTGGCTGTTCATAACAATTTGAGCCGAATGATCCCAGACTATGCACCAGATCCGATTTTTATCACCGTCGACAGTTGGCCCCAGCTACGTAAAGAATTTTTAGCAGGAGATCACCAAGTAGTCGAAAATGAAATCTTTGAAGACCAAGAGGATCCCTCTTTGGTTCCCGAAGAGCCAGCAAACGATGCTGTCGTCCAGAAAGCCCAAGAGCTTTTTGGTGAACTAACAACAATTGAAGAAAATTAATGAATGGAGAGATGACGAATGATGCGAGGCATGGGAAATATGCAAGGTATGATGAAACAAGTACAAAAAATGCAAAAGGAAATGTCCAAAGCGCAAGAAACACTAAATGCAACAGAATTTACAGGTGAATCCACCAACGGTTACGTAAAAGTGACCGCAACAGGTGACCGTAAAGTGAAAGACATCGTAATTGATCCAGCGATCATTGATGCGGAAGATCCAGAAATGCTTCAAGATCTTGTCTTGATGGCAGTTAACGATGTACTTGGCAGAGTAGAGAAAGAATCCGAAGCAACACTTGGTAAATATACAAAAGGAATCCCAGGATTCTAAAGAAGGGGTTTTGACCTGTGCAATATCCAGAACCAATTGCAAGACTGATCGCAAGCTACATGAACTTGCCGGGGATCGGTCAAAAAACAGCCACTCGTCTGGCATTCCATACCATCGATATGAAGGATGAGGTCGTTAATGAATTTGCCAAATCACTGTTGAGTGTCAAGCGTGATTTGACCTTTTGCAGTGTATGTGGAAATATCACAGAGGATGATCCTTGCGAGATCTGTTCAGACACGACCCGGGAGCGAGGAACGATCTTGGTGGTTGAAGAACCAAAAGATGTGATGGCCTTGGAAAAAATGCGAGAATATCACGGATTGTATCATGTACTGCATGGGGTACTTTCTCCAATGGAGGGCACCGGTCCGGAAGACATCAATATTGCTAGCTTGATCCAACGATTGCACGATGCAGAAGTCAAAGAGGTGATCCTTGCGACGAATGCAACGACCGAAGGAGAGGCAACTGCGATGTATCTGTCTCGGCTGATTAAGCCAGCAGGAATCAAAGTGACGAGACTGGCACATGGTTTGTCGGTCGGTAGTGATATTGAATATGCAGATGAAGTAACATTATTGAAAGCAGTAGAAGGGCGCAGAGAACTCTAGTACCCAGAAATAGAAACGATGGAGGAACCCCTAGTGAATGGATTATTCATAACAATTGAAGGACCAGATGGCGCAGGTAAGACCAGTGTCATCAATGAGCTGTATCCACGGTTACAGTTATATGCCAAAAAAGGCATCGTTAAAACAAGAGAACCTGGAGGCGTACGAATTTCTGAGAAGATTCGTCAAATCATTTTGGATCCGGGACATGGTGAGATGGACGAGCGCACGGAAGCATTGCTTTATGCTGCCGCTCGTCGCCAACATTTGGTCGAAGTGATCTTGCCTGTATTGAATGCTGGAAAAATCGTGATTTGTGACCGATTTGTTGATAGCTCGTTAGCTTATCAAGGAGCAGGTCGACGCATCGGTGTTGAAGAGATTGCTCGAATCAATGAGTTTGCAACAGAGGGAACGGCACCAGATTTTACTTTGTATTTAGATGTGGATTCGGACACTGGATTAAGAAGAATTCAACAAAATCGCCGTCATCAGGTTGACCGATTGGACTCAGAAGGGTTAGAATTTCATCAAAGGGTGCGTCATGCTTACCTAAAACTTGCAGAGGAAGATCCTGTTCGTATCCATCGCGTAGATGCGCGCATGGCACTGCAAGATGTTGTGGAAGCAAGTTATACTGCTATTGTGGAGGCTTACCCTCAGTACTTTTAAATCAATCAGCACTTTTAGAGAGGGAGAGACTCGTTAGATGTGCAACAAGAAGGAGAGGATCACATGAAATTAGTTATGGCAATTGTTCAGGACAAGGATAGTAACCGTTTAGCAAATGAATTTATCGACGCGAATATTCGTGCAACGAAATTATCATCAACAGGCGGATTTCTGAAAGCAGGGAACAGCACCTTTATCATCGGGATCGAAGACGATCGAATAGATGAGGTACTAGAGCTGATCAAAAAGACCTGTCAATCACGCAACCAGTACGTTTCAACACCAATGACACTAGATGTTTCTTTGGACGGACAAGTTCCTTATCCAGTCGAAGTTGAAGTAGGCGGTGCGACTGTGTTTGTTCTACCAGTAGAAGGATTTCATCAATATTAGGAGGAAGCTATGGAGGAAGGCAAATTTTTAGCTGAATACCAACCTCTTGTCTACTCTCAAATGAAGAAAAATGTTGAGCATGAGCGTCTCGCTCATGCTTATCTTTTTGAAGGAGACAGCGGCACAGGAAAGCATGAAATGAGTATTTGGCTGGCAAAGCAGTTATTTTGTGAGGAAACGACCGATCATGAACCATGCAATCAGTGTATCAACTGTTTGCGGATCGATATGCAGGAGCATCCCAATGTACAGATGATCGCCCCTGACGGACAAACGATCAAGGTGGATCAGATTCGCCAACTGCAGGCAGAATTTTCGAAAAGTGGTTTTGAACAACGACAGCAGGTTTTTATTATTCAAGATGCTGAAAAAATGAACGTCAGTGCCGCCAACAGTCTATTGAAGTTTTTGGAAGAACCTGAAGGTAGTGTTCTAGCTATTCTTGAAACCAATGCCTTGGGACGAATTCTGCCAACGATCCAGTCACGCTGTCAGATTGTTCATTTCTCTCCTTTAGCTAAAGAAAGACTAATTGAAAAATTACGAAATGAAGGAATCACTCAGCAGACCGCGGAACTTCTAGCGAGTCTGACAAATAGTTATGATAAAGCAGTTGAAATCTCTCAGGATGAGTGGTTTAATGGTGCTAAGGATATCGTTTTACAATGGTTTGATCATTTAAAGAAAAAAGATCCTCAAGCATTTATTTTTGTACAAAAAAAACTGTTGCCGCTAGCAAAAGAAAAACAACAGCAGCGTCTGATTTTTAGCATGCTTTTGTTCTATTTCCAAAGAGAGCGCAACCAGTTTTTACAACAGGGCTTAGTGAAAGATTTGAATCAGGAACTAGAACTGATTCTTCAAGCACAACAGAAATTAGAGGCGAATGTTTCTTTTCAGGGAGTCGCAGAACAACTGGCACTCCGGATCATCGCATGAATCGAATCCAGAAGAAGGGAGGAGACACATGGTTAAAGTAGTGGGTGTTCGTTACCGACCAGCGGGACGAATCTATTATTTTTCTCCTGGTGAAACTGAATTTTTATATGATGACAAGGTCTTGGTGGAATCCCAGCAAGCCAAATATATAGCAACCGTCGCCATTCCAAACAAAGAAATGGACGCAGAAGATCTACCGGATGGGATCAAACCTGTTTTACACAAAGTGACAGCAAAAGAATTGAAGCAAGATGACAAAAACAAACAAGATGCCAAAGACGCTTTGCGTATCGGTAAGCAAAAAATCCGTGAACACAAGTTGGAAATGAAATTGGTCGCTGTGGAATATACGTTTGACCGCAGCAAAATGATCTTCCAGTTTACAGCGGATGGACGCATCGATTTTAGAGAATTGGTCAAAGACCTTGCGGGAATCTTCCGCACTCGAATCGAGTTGCGTCAGATTGGTGTCCGTGATGAAGCCAAGATCCTTGGTGGAATCGGTCCGTGCGGCAGACAGTTGTGTTGTTCGACTTTTTTAGGCGATTTTGTACCAGTATCGATCAAGATGGCCAAAGATCAAGGACTTTCATTGAATCCTGCGAAGATCTCTGGTTTGTGTGGACGTTTGATGTGCTGTCTAAATTATGAGAACGATGAATACGAAGCAGCTAAAAAAGAGCTGCCGGATTTTGGAACTGAGATTTTGACGCCAGACGGAAAAGGACGTGTGATCGGACTGAACTTATTGAGTCGTGTGATCAAAGTACGCTTGTTTGGCAAAGATACCCCTGTCGAATATGATTACGAAGAGCTCCAGGAAGCTGCCAAAGCAGGTGAAGCCGATGTCAATGGATAAACGTTCTCTATATGATGGTCTGAATGATTTTGAGAGCGATCTGCAACATCTCTTGGAGAAATTGGCGGAAATGAAAGATTCACTTCAAGAAGTCGTGGAAAAAAATGCGACACTTGAATTGGAAAATCAGCGTTTGCGTGAGCATATCCGTGAATTGAACCAAGTCACTGGTACACCTTCCGAAAAGGTCAAGCAAGAACTTTCTCAATCTCGGATGAATTTGGAAAAAATCTATGAGGAAGGCTTTCATGTTTGCTACGATCTTTATGGATCGAGACGGGAGCATGACGAACCTTGTGCCTTTTGTTTAGAAGTGATCTATCGAGAAAGCGGCAATTAGTGAAAAAGACTGGCATTTTTTGTGTCCAGTCTTTTTGTTAGGAGTGAACCAGATGAAGAAACAACGGAGTTTTAAAGAACAGACTGCGGGTGTGTTGTATCTTGTTCCGACCCCAATTGGTAATTTGGAGGACATGACCTTCCGTAGTGTGAAAATTCTACAGGAAGCAGATTTGATCGCCAGTGAAGATACGCGAAATACTCAGAAACTGTTGAACCATTTTGATATTTCTGTACCGCAAAAAAGTTTGCACGAGCACAATTACAAAGAACGAATTCCTCAATTGATCGCTGAACTAGAAGCAGGGAAGACGATCGCCCAGGTCAGCGATGCTGGAATGCCTTCCATCAGTGATCCAGGCCATGAGCTAGTAGAGGCCTGTATCGAAGCAGAGCTTTCAGTCATTGCTTTGCCAGGACCGACTGCTGGTCTAACCGCTTTGATCGCTTCCGGTCTGCCCCCTCAACCCAATTATTTCTATGGTTTTTTGGCGCGTAAGAAAAAAGAGCAGCTGCAGGAATTAGAGGAACTGAGATATCAAAAAGCAACGATGATCTTTTACGAATCCCCGTATCGCTTAGGTGCAACGATTCGAAATATGATCGAAATTTTTGGTTCGGAACGTCAGGCGGTCATCTGTCGAGAATTGACCAAAATCCATGAGGAGTATTTGAGAGGCAGTTTGCAGGAACTAAGTGACTACCTTGAAGAGCAAACGATCAAAGGAGAATGCTGTCTGATGGTTGCTGGAACAACGGAAGAGGCTCCGCAAGAAGAGATTGAAGGTAGCTTGATCGAACAAGTCGAAGCCTTACTAGAAGAAGGTATGAAGCCAAATACAGCAATCAAAGAAGTTGCTAAAAGAAACGGTTTGAAAAAACAAGAGGTCTACAAAGAATACCATGGATTGAGTGAGTAAAGTTGAATGTAAATTTTTACGCCAAGCGATGTTGATTGCTTGGTTTTTTTATTTTGAGGGCAGAAGTATATCCTGAAAGCGCTATTGTAGTAAGCAAGGGAGAACTTGCTTCTTGTAGAGTAAGCATGATACTATGACTTTAATAAAATTACGGATAAAAGTTGATAGATGGACAAGTATCAGATATTCAAGAGAAGTTTGTAAGGAGGTGGAAAAGTTGTTTGGCTTACACGAGGATATTCGATTGAAAAGGGATATTTTAGAGGTATTAGATACAGCATCGGATTTTTTAACCTATACAGAAATTAGAGATATATTGAAGTACCCTGCCTTTAATCGCGTCAAAAAAACCTGTAAAGAATTGCAAGCAGAATTTGATCGATTGTTTACCAAAGAGGAAGTAGAGTTTATTATAAAAATCTCTGAAGGCGTCAAAATCAATCGTTACAGTACGACGATTCATCGTTTAGTCGAGGATATGCTGGCAAAGGATTTTGTCTATGATCTTGTTGATAGACTCTTGAAACAACGTTGTCTCTCAACGGAGGAGTATCTAGAAAAAAATTACCTTTCAAGGTCGACACTGTATAATCGTATCAAAAAGCTCAATCATACCTTGGAACAGTTTGGTCTGCATATTTCTCTATCAAACCAGATTCGTTTAAAAGGAGAGGAAAGCTCTATTCGTATTTGTTCCTTTGTTTTGATTTTTCTTAGCCGTCGCAGATTAAGCAGAGCCTTCAACAAGGATGAAGTAAAAGTAATCCTTGAACAGACCCAAAAAATCGTGGGCTATTTAGACATTCCTGTCACCGAGAGTCAGCTACAGGTTCTGTCCATTTTTACCTTTGTGATACACTACAATGTAGTCAGAAATCCCTTGTCAGAAGAGGAGTCGTTTCGACAATATTCAAGGTATTTTTCTTATAAAGAAAAACCGGTATTTCTTGAGTCTTGGACATCGTTAGACTGGGAATTCTATCTCTATTTCATCTATGTTTCTAACTATTTGAATCCTATATATGATGAGAAGTTTATCCAATCTACCAAGTGTTTTTTTGAAGAAGAAGCTAGAGGCTGGATCGATCAATTTGAACACGACTTCTTTTATTTATCAGACTCTGACAAACAGAGAGCGAGTATCACTTTGGAGAAACAATTCCTTTTGCTACAGACAGTGATGCTTAATGAAGATGTGTTAGGTAACTTCAAGACATTTGATGAGCATCACGTAGCCCAAGTATTCTATGAACTCACGGAGCGTTTTCAGGTTTTTTGGACAGCAATTTCATCAAAATTGCCGCTTTACGAAATGTCTCCTTACTCACGAAACATCTCACTTTTGTTGATGTTTAGCTTAACGAATTTTAACTTTCTTTTGCCAGTGATTCGTCTCTACATTAATTCGGACGGTAACTATTTGCACCGTGAATATATGCAGTCTGTACTCAAGAAAAAACTGACTGATTTTGAGTTGATCTTTGTCAAAAAAATTGAGGAAGCAGATTTGATTATTAGTACATTCGATGAATTAACGCCACTGTCTCATCAGAAAACAATTATCGTTCGAGCGACTTTTCCTCCGAATGATGTAGAGGCGATCAGAGTGACCGCCAGCAAAATCGTAAGTAAAAATAGAAAGAGATCTGAACCAGATGGTCAAGAAGAAAAATAGAGACTTCAATCAAACTGTGACAAACATTCAGCCGGTGTTTTACCATATGAATGTTTGTCACAGTTTTTTTATCACTAAATAAGATGGAACGAGGTGCTGGGGAATTGTTTTTTGATTATTTGATCGATCTTATCCAGATCATCATTGGTCAATTGGACATTGATCCGTACGAAAGACTGAGGAGCATAGTCTTCAATTTCTAAAAAATCAATCGTACTAATGATCAGATCCGCTTCTTGGATCTCTTCGACAAATAATAGCTCATACTGATTAGAGAAAAAGAGCTGTAGCCGATTCTTGATATAATTGAAGTATAGGTCTGTCAAATCAGTGTAAAAATAAATCTTTCGTTTCGGAAGAAAGTCTTGCGGGGGGAGTAAGGAGAAGCACAGTAACAAACTGTTTATTTTGAAAGAATCGTCTGCTAATACAGTATTCCGTTGAGAAAATTCCTGCCAAAAATGAGCAAAATGGTTCATGTAATGAGGATAGGCATCGGTCAAGTAGTTTAAATCAACGACGGGAAACACTTCAGCCATTAGTTTGTTGACTGGGAAAATGAGTGTCGACAGGTATTTTTTGACTGCTTTTTCTTTTAGAAAAACGGCAAATCGTTGATCAAAAATAGTAAAATGTTTTTCAAATAAATCGATCCAGAGCTTTGTTTCAGCATCGATCAAGGTTGAATGAAAATGCTCGGTTTGGATAGGCAGATAGAAGCGAGAAAAATCATCCGTAAATATCACGAGTAGGAAAAATTCCCAGTCTTTTTTTGTCCAGTCAGGTAAAAATGCTGGTTTCTCAGGAAAGCTAAGCTGCCGAAAAAATTTTTTTTGATAGGGAAAAAAATAAATATGCTCCTCTTTTTCGATGGGAGATTGGTTGACACTAAAGAAAATCGCTAAGATCTCTCGTTGAGCTTCAAGTAGCTCCAATTTTAAATACTGACCGATTGCATCGATTATTTGTAGGGTATTGTCTTTTTGAAAAAGCCAAGGAATTTTAGAAAATTGTCGATGGACAACAAACAGAAACACGAAAGCAAAACTTCTGATCTTGGCTTCTGTACCTTGGATCTGAATGTTTTCTAAAAGAGAAATATGCAAATCATATGGATTCAAGTGAGTATTGAGTTCTTTGGTTTTTTCTTTCAGCTCCGAAACACTTATAAAATGTTTTTTACAAAAATCAATGGTCGACAGTTCTTCTCTTAAGAGGACCGAGCAATAAATAGTATAGGCTAGATCATGAGAGAAAAGATAGTCAAATACAGGCTGTAGCTGCGAGAGTGACTGGTGCTTTAGCTTGATTCCGCGAGCCCTGTTGATCGATAGTTCGATTTCACCTTGTGGATAACAGTGGGCAATGTCTTTTTGTAATTCTCTGCACAGTCTTTTGATAGATTCAACACTGGAAGCATTCAGCAGCTCCATTAATTTTTGAACAGAAATAAAATCAGAGCGATCCTCCAGAATGTATAACACTTGTTGCTTTGTCCATGTAGAAGCGTCTAATCCAAACATTTGATCCACCTCCGATGTAGTACTAGGTACTTTATTTGCCTAAGCATACCACAAAACAAATAGAATAGAAAAACAGGAGATGTTTTAAACTTCGAATTTCATGATGCTTCGAATTTAAGAGGATGTTTATGGTTATCTAAAGCCAGATCTTTTTTGATTTCTCAAACTTGAAGGGGAACGCTCGTTTGTATATAATAAAGGAGAGGTGAGAGCGATGACTGGGCTGCGGTTTCCATTAAAAAATGATCTATCCCGAAAAATTATTCATATTGACATGGATGCTTTTTTTGCTTCAGTCGAAGAACGAGACAATCCGGAGCTTGCCAAGCATCCGTTAGTGATTGCTCGTCATCCTAGTGATACTGGGGGCAGAGGAGTGGTCACAACAGCCAATTATTTGGCAAGAAAATACGGAATCCATTCGGCGATGAGTGCGCAAAAAGCGTATGAGCTTTGTCCTCATGCGGTCTTCGTTCCCGGCAATCATCAAAAATATCGGGAAATCTCACAAAAAGTGCGTGAAATTTTTCAACGTTATACAGAACTGATTGAACCTGTTTCGATTGATGAAGCGTATTTGGATGTAACAGAAAATAAGATCAACAGCAAATCTGCGATGAAAATCGCCAAGATGATTCAGCATGATATTTGGCAGGAGTTACAGCTGACTTGTTCAGCAGGAGTTAGCTACAATAAGTTTTTAGCGAAATTGGGTTCGGATTTTCAAAAACCTCGTGGCTTGACAGTGATCACACCAAATGAAGCTGTCTCATTTTTGAAAGCTTTGCCAATCGAAAAATTTCATGGGGTAGGCAAAAAAACCGTGCCTAGGATGCACGAATTAGGAATTTTTACTGGCGCAGACCTCTATGAAAAAAGTGAGATGGAGCTGATGCAGCACTTTGGAAAAATGGGCTACTCTCTTTATCGCAAAGTAAGAGGGATTCATAATTCACCTGTAAGTGTGACCAGAGAGAGAAAATCGGTCGGAAAAGAGCATACCTATGGTCATCCGCTAACAACGGAAGATGCCTGCTTGACACAGCTGAGAAGATTGTCAGAAGAAGTGGAAACTGCTTTGAAGCGGACGCAGAAGCATGGAAAAACCATTGTACTGAAAATCCGTTATGCCGATTATACGACAGTCACCAAGCGTGTGACATTAAGAGAATACATCCATAAAAAAGAAGCAATTTTCTCACAAGCTAGTTTGATTTGGGAAGAGATCATGGGTATTGAAAAAGGGATTCGTTTACTTGGCGTGACCGTCACCAATCTTGATCCACTGACCTACGAGAATATTGTTTTACCTTTATGGGAGACAGGTGATCCTTATCAAAGTAGTTAAGCCATGCTCGTCATAAAGCGTCAATAAATGAACAAATAAACCGCCCAAAAGAGTGTAATTGTACGCCTCTTTTGGGTGGTTTGCTAATTTCTATATTTACTTGGCAGTTCATCTGAACGATGTTGCGCTTAAATCAAGGTTTGTTTATCGATTTGTTCGTACTGTCTTTCGGTGTCTACGCATTTTTCCCAGATGATGGCCTGCCCGGCTTCCAGCGATTTGGGTACATCTAGAATCCGTTGGTTACTACTGCCCCGAAACTGAAGATTCAAGTTGCGTTTGCTTAATTCAAAACGTCCATCGACCAAAATATCGATCGTGTGAAGTAGCTCCAGCTTGTCTTCTGTTTCTAGCAATAATTCTTCAAAGGTATAACCGGACCAGCTCCAAATATCTTTTGTTTGTCCAAAGGTAGCTCGTACTCGACGAACCAGCTGGAGGCAAACTTCGGTATTGAGAAAAGGTTCACCGCCTAAAAGTGTCAGTCCTTGAACATAATCATGGCTGAGATCTTCGATGATCTGATCTTCCAGCTCTTGTGTGTAGGGGGTACCGTAGCGAAAATTTTGGATGGCTTTGTTAAAACAGCCCTCGCAAGCAAACAGACAGCCACTGACATAGAGACTGTTGCGAACTCCTTCGCCGTCTACAAACATAAAAGGTTTGTAGTCGGCGATTTTTTTGTGACTGTATTCCTCGCTTTGCCATTCTTGTGGACTTGGATTTCTCAAGAGAATCACTTCCTGTATTTATTTCATATGTTTGACCCGAGATGAGATCTCCTTGTGACGTCCATGGACCATTGGACGAGCTTGTGGATTACCTAAATAACCACATGTTCGTTTGACAACATCACAAGTTTTTGGATCGTGATTGCCACACTGTGGACATTCGAATCCTCGTTCTGTTGGGGTGAAATCTCCTTCGAATCCGCATCCATAACAGTGATCGATCGGTGTATTGGTTCCTAGATAGCCGACACGATCATAAGAGTAGTCCCAGACAGCTTCCAAGGCTTTTGGATTTTGCTGCAAAATCGGGTACTCGCAGTAATGGATGAATCCGCCACTACAGTAAGCAGGATAATCTTTTTCAAAGTCGAGCTTTTCAAAAGGTGTTGGATTCTTACGTACGTCATAGTGGAAACTGTTTGTATAGTAATCTTTATCAGTAATGTTCTCGACTAGACCGAACTTTTCAGTGTCTAGACGACAGAAGCGGTCGGTTAGACTTTCGCTTGGGGTAGAGTAAACACTAAAATGATAATCATACTGATTGGCCCAGTTGTCGGCATTCCTTTTCATCAAACGCAGGATAGCCATGGTGAATTCTTTCGCTTCAGGATCTTTTTCCCATTCGCCACCGTAAAAGGCAGCAGCGACTTCATAAAGACCGATGTATCCCAGAGAAATGGTTGCTCGGCGATGTTTGAAGAGTTCATCGACAGCATCTTGACGGTTCAAACGTTTCCCAAATGCACCATACATATAAAGGATTGGTGCGTTGGCTGGTGTTGCTTCCTTGCAGCGTTCCACTCGGTAAACCAAGGCGTCTTTGACGATCTCCAAACGATCCGCCAACAGATTCCAGAATTTTTCTTTCTTGCCTTCTGACTCCAAAGCGATCCGAGGAAGATTCAATGTTACGACTCCTAGATTCATCCGACCAGCATTGATTTCCTCACCCTGTTCATTTTTCCAGCCTTGTAGGAAGGAGCGACAGCCCATTGGCACCTTGAAGCTACCAGTCAGTTCAATGATCTTGTCGTAATTTAGAATATCTGGATACATCCGTTTAGTGGCACATTCCAGTGCTAGCTGTTTAATATCATAATTAGGGTCGCCTGCTTCTAAATTCAAGCCACGTTTGATGGTAAAGATCAATTTTGGAAAGATCGCTGTGCGGTGCTCACTGCCTAAGCCGTTGATCCGGTTTTGCAGGATCGCTTTTTGGATCTCACGTTCAAACCAATTGGTCCCCAATCCAAACCCTAGAGAGGTGAAAGGTGTTTGACCATTGGAAGTAAACAAGGTATTGATTTCGTACTCCAAACTTTGCATGGCATCGAAAATATCTTTCTTCGTTTTTTTGCGGGCAAAGGCTTCTTGGCGTTCCTGACCATCAATCCATTCTTTGGCATCTGCTAGATGCTTTTCATAATTACGTTTGGCAAAAGGTGCTAACAGCTCATCGATTCGGTCTGCCGAGCAGCCGCCGTATTGACTAGAAGCCACATTGGCAATGATCTGCGAGATTTGAGCCGTAGCTGTTTGAATCGAACGAGGAGCTTCCACTTCGGCGTTGCCCATTTTGAAGCCTTCGTTCAACATTTTCTTAAAATCAATCAGACAGCAATTAGTCATCGGAGCATAAGGATGATAGTCCAGATCATGATAATGGATATCTCCTTTTTGATGGGCATTGGCTACATGTGGAGGCAGCATCTTCAGACCAATCGACTTGCCGACGATCCCTGCAGTCAAGTCACGTTGTGTATTAAAGACGTTACTGTCTTTGTTAGCATTCTCATTGACGACCGTCTGATCTTTTTGCATCAGTTTCTCGATCGTAAAGTTGATATCAGTTGCTTGACTGCGCGCAAAATCACGTTGTGTGCGGTAACGAATATATTCCTCCGCCAAAGCATATTCATGATGTTGCAATAGAATGTGTTCTACGATGTTTTGGATCTCATAGATCTTGATGTTGTCAGAAAAACGATCAGAGATCTCCTGGTTGACTTTTTCCACGATGGTTGACAACAAACTATAGTCAAGCGGGGACAATTCTCCTTGTATTTGAATTTTTGCTTTTGCTAATGCGTCATAAATTTTCTGGTCATCAAAATCAACGGTTCGTCCATCACGTTTGATGATTTTGATAAGTGTCAATTTTGAAGAAAGAAAAGATTGTTCATCTTTTATCTTAGGCTCCATCATTATGATCTCCTCCTTGCGTTTAATCCTATTTATCATAAACTAAAAAATAGACTTTTTCAACTACATATAGTGAGTAAATATTTTATATACACTATATATAGTAATTATTCATCGATTAGTTTCGTGGAGATCTGTATTTTATCAAAGTTTGCGATTGTTTTTCTTTACACAAAATGTATAAAAATTTTTGTTTTTGAGAGATCGTTTGTTTTTAGTGAAAGCTAAAAAAATATGCTAAGATACTAGAGAGAAAAGAGGCGAGGATAAATGGTAAAAATAATCGATGTGAAGCATCTGACTAAAGCTTATGGGACACATTTGAATCAAACAAAAGTCTTGGACAACCTGTCTTTTAGTGTAGACAAAGGCGAATTTGTTGGCATCATGGGTCCAAGTGGTGCCGGGAAAACAACCTTGATGAACATTCTGTCTTCCATTAGCCTGCCAACGATGGGCTCTGTTTACATTGGTGGACAGGACATCACTCGTTTGAAAGAAAAAGAACTGAGTGATTTTCGCCGAAAGAAAATTGGTTTTATTTTTCAAGATTTTAATTTGTTGGATACATTGACAACAAAAGATAATATTTTATTGCCTTTGGCGATCGACAAGCTACCGATTGAAGAAATGGAGAACCGTGTCAAACGAGTCGCTGAGCTATTAGGTATCTCTTATCTGATGGATCGCTATCCCGATGAGCTGTCAGTAGGGCAGAAACAGCGAGTTGCTGCTGGACGAGCGATGGTTGTTCAGCCGGAAGTGATTTTTGCCGATGAGCCGACAGGGTCGCTGGATTCCAAATCTGCTGCTGAGCTGCTACGCTATTTGGCAGAGCTTAATCTGCATCAGGAAACGACGATCCTGATGGTGACCCATGATCCCTTCACGGCAAGCTATTGCAATCGGATCTTGTTTATCAAAGATGGCGTTTTTTTCGCCGAGGTCGTTCGGCGAGGCTCACGCAAAGAATTCTTTGAGCAGGTCATCGACATGCAGGCGACGATTGGGGGAGGCGGTCGAACCAATGCTTTTTAAAATCATTTGGCGAAGTTTTTTACGTCAAACACGCAATTATATCGTTTATTTTTTATGTATGATGACGTCAGTGATGATTTTTTATTCCTTCAGTGCCATGACCTATGATCAGCCTTTGACTCGCCGAGCGAGGCAAGATATCCAGATCGAGGGAGTACTGACATTAGGAAACATTGTTGTAGCAGTCGTCATTCTGATCTTTATGCTGAGTGCAAATCAGTTTTTCGTCCAGCAACGCCAGAAGGAAATCGGGTTGTACCAGCTTTTTGGCTTGAGAAAATCACGGATCTTGTATCAATTTCTCGTTGAAGCAGTGGTCTTGAATATTGTGTCACTGATCGTGGGGATCTTGATGGGCATGGTCTTCTCTAAATTTTTTGCCATGATTTTGATCAAAGCGATGGCACTGGATATCAATAGCCGCTTTTTCATTTCCTGGCCGTCGATCGTGACAACGGTTGTGATGTTTTTGATTGCTTTGGGTTTTATCTCTGTTCAAAACATGCTACTGATCTGGCAGAAGCAGCTGATCGAATTGTTCACACAGAAAAATGATTTTTCTAGTCGTCGTTTACGCATGCACTGGTCAGCCTATTTTACTGCAGGTTTAAGTATTCTGTTGATTGGTACTGGCTATTATATTGCAGTAAATTTCAATGAAGTATTAGGCAAATATATTCAAGAGACTGGTGATTCATCCGCTTTTTTATGGATTCCCTTGTTGATCTTTGCCTTATGTGTCTTTGGCACCTACTTGTTTTTTGGTCAAGGGCTTCAAGTATTGCTATTTTTAATAGGAAAGTGGCGGAAGTATAGCTATCGTCAGTTACGCTTCTTTGTTTTGAATGATACGCGGAAACTATTGCAAAAAAGCTGGCGTACACTGTCTTTGATCTCAGTGATCGTCGGGATCGCCATTTCCATGATCGGTGGGGCGCTGGGTGTTTTTGCCGTCACCTTTCGCATGATGGAATTGAACTACCCCGTTGATTTTCAGGTTACAAGCGAATCTGCCTATCGTTTGGAGCAGCTGATCCAAAGAAATGGGGGCACTCTTTCTCAGAAGCTGGTTTTACCCCTCAAAGTAACTGGAGCACAGGCACTTCGTCGCAATGAATTGGCGGAACAGGAATTTTACTCAGACATCAGTGTGGTAGATATTCTTTCAGAAAAAGAATACCAACGGCTGCGCCATATTCTGCCGGAAAGTCCAGAGGTAGCTATCCAGGATTCTAACGGAGCGGTACTGTTCAATCCGATGTACAGCTTGAACAACGAGCTAGTCTCTTATCAAAAAAAGATCTCTTTGACGAAGGATCTTGAGCTTGATGTGGAACAATCTTATCCAGATTTTATTGGCGATAATTTGCTGCGTTACGGGACGCTTTTACTGGTCGTCAAAGAAGAGATTTACGAACAGATCGAGGGACTAGATTATCAAATCGTCTACATGAATGCACACGGTTATAATCAGGAAAGATTCCAGCAAAATTATGTCACACAGTTTCCAACAGAGTGGGGCAACGAGATCTCTTATCATTATGTATACCAGAATGGGCAGCTCCACGGAGAGCTCGAAACTTCGTTATCTGAGGAAAACAAGCAGCTAGAAGATTGGCATAGTATATCCCGTTTGAATCAAAGTAGCCGTTATCCCAACGTCCGTTCTGCTCGTCGACAAGGAGGAATCTTCCTATATGTAGCGCTTTTTGTCGGGATGATCGTCTTGATCACAACTGCTAGTTCCTTGATGGTT
Organism: Enterococcus olivae; assembly: GCF_053760925.1. Taxonomy (NCBI): domain Bacteria; kingdom Bacillati; phylum Bacillota; class Bacilli; order Lactobacillales; family Enterococcaceae; genus Enterococcus; species Enterococcus olivae. Next base: position 127,568 of record NZ_JBSMVT010000002.1, on the reverse strand, counting down.
AGGCAATTTTTCCAGGCGGGTCGAGAAAAGAAGAAGTATCAGCTATTGCAGCAAATGGGGATTCCGAAGCAAAACCTACATCGTACCGTTTATCGGCAAAACGCCTGGATCTTTTTCCCACCCATGTTGATTGCGATCAGTCATGGAAGTTTTGCGATTTATATGCTAACACAGTTGGTTCAAGATACGAGTTACTGGATCGCCTATCTGTTTTGCTTTATTACCCTTTTTATATTTACAGCTGCCTATTTTTTGACAACTACCTTTTATTTGAGGATCGTTGAGGAGAAGTAAAACCGGTCACTGATCGGTTTTTTTTCTGTGTTTTTTAAGTCAGAATGGTATACTTAATAGGTAATTCAGAATTGAAGGAGCGTTTGTCTATGTTAGAAAAAAATGAAGAGCAGCTACTGATTGATCTGACTTCTGCTCGGGGAGTCCCAGGAAACGAAGAAGAAGTTCGCGAGGTTTTCAAAAAATATGCCAAAGAACATGCGGAGGATGTCTTTTTCGATGGCTTGGGGAGCGTAATTGCCAAGCATTCAGGTGAAGGCGGTGGTCCGAAAGTCTTTATTTCTGGTCATATGGATGAAGTAGGCTTCATGGTAACGAAAATTACTGAAAAAGGTTTTATTGAATTTCAGACACTCGGTGGTTGGTGGGGCCAAGTAATGTTGGCGCAGCAAGTGGAGATCAAAACCCAAGCTGAAAAAATCATCCATGGTGTAATAGGTTCGAAACCCCCACATGTGTTGAGCATGGAAGCCCGCAAAAAACCCTACGATGTCAAAGAGATGTTTATAGATATCGGTGCTTCTAGTGAAGAAGAAGCCAAGTCTTGGGGGATTCGTCCGGGAGACATGATAACACCTTATATTGAATACAAACGCATGAATGACAGCAAATTTTTGTTAGCAAAAGCGTGGGATAACCGTATTGGGACAGCTGTCTCTTTACGTGTGTTGGAGAACCTATCTAAAGAAGGGCATCCCAATTGTTTATTTGCCGGCAGTGATGTGATGGAAGAAGTTGGTTTGCGCGGTGCCCGCACCAGTACACACTTAGTCAACCCAGATATTGCGATCGCTTTAGATACAGGAACGGCAGGGGACACCCCAGGTATGACACCCAAAGAAGCCGATTCGGTATTAGGTAAAGGACCACAAGTCTTGATTTTTGATGCATCGATGATCCCGCATAAAAAATTGTTGAATTTCGTGATCCAAGTAGCAGAAGAATTGGCAATTCCTTTCCAATATACAGTGATCACTGGTGGTGGAACAGATGCCGGACAAATGCACTTGACTCGTGACGGTGTACCATCAGTAGCCATCACAGTTCCTGTGCGCTACTTACATTCACACACCTCGATCATTCATGAAGACGATTACCTCAATACGGTAAAATTAGTCACGGAAGTCGTGCGTCGTCTAGACGATGAAACAGTCAAAGAACTAAAAAGTTATTAAAAGAAGACCTTGTCATTTTCTCTATAAGATGACGAGCAACCTGATGAAATCGGTTTTAAATAGATTTCATCAGGTTTTTTTCATTATTCCAGGAATTGCTGTCCTTTAGAATTGATTTGAGAGAGGTATTGAAAAATGTCCTTATTGAGAGAAAACGCCAAGCATCTCCTTGGCTACTGACATATCAAGCAAAAAAATCCGATAATTGTGTTAACATTATATTTACATAAACGTTACGAAATTCACCTGAGGATTTCTATAATAACGTCAACAACTATACTATAATAAAAAATGATTGTGCTTATTGAGACAGTTTGGAGGAAAATCAATGAAAGAAACTACCCACTACGGCATTATCGATATTGGTTCTAACACAGTACGTCTAGTCGTTTATCAAATACAACCACAAATGGTTTATAACGAAGTGCAAAATGTGAAATTACCGATTCGTCTCTATCAATATTTAAATGATGAAAATGAACTTAGCCAAGAAGGAATTGATAAGTTGATTGAAGTCATGGAAGTCTATAAAAAAATTACAGCTCATTATCAATTGGAGAAGCTGATTGCTACAGCAACGGCAGTGATCCGCCAATCAAAAAACAATAAAAAGATTCTTTCTGATGTTAAGAAGGCAACAGGGATCTCTTTAAGATTATTATCAGAAGAAGAGGAAGCCTTTTACGGGCAGTATGCCATCGCTAGGACGACAGCCTTTACTGAAGGTTATACCGTTGACATGGGCGGTGGAAGCACAGAAATTACTTATTTCAAAGACAATCAGATCGCTCATAGTCACAGCTTTCCTTTTGGTGTAGTGACACTGAAAAACCTGTTTTTCAACGAGAGTTTTCCTGAAAAAGAAGCGACGTTGAAGCAAGTACGAAAGTATGTCAAAGAGCAATTTGACACGCTGTCTTGGCTGCGTGAAAGAAATATTCCCATCATTGCGATCGGTGGAAGTTCTCGAAATATTGCCAGCGTTCATGAACAAATGACGGATTTTCCGGTAGTCGGTATTCATCAATATGAAATGAAACAAAAAGATTTGAAGGAAACCCTCGATTTGTTTACCTCACTCTCTTTAGAAGAATTGCAATCTTTAGATGGCCTTAGCAAGGATCGTGCCGATATCATCATTCCTGCAAACATCACTTTTATGGCTTTAATGGAACAGGTCGAAGCCAAGAAATTTATCTTCTGCAACAAAGGGTTGCGTGAAGGGCTATTGATGGAGGAGATCAATCACCGTTTTCCTCAGGCCTTCACTACCACGAATATTGCGGAAACCAGTGTCCAAAGATTTGTTGAGACCTATCAGATGGATGTTTCTCGCTCAAACAAAAGAATTGAATTGATGCGTCTGTTTGTCAATGAATTACAGGAAAAGCAATTTCTGACAGAAGACAAAGAGAAATTGCTTTCTTATCTAACCTTTGGGGCGCAACTCTATCTGATCGGGTCAGCGATCGAAGAGGATGACAGTCCCTTCCATTCTTTTTATCTGTTAGCGAATAGTAATTTGAATGGTTTTACCCATAAGCAGCGAATCGCCTTGGCCTTGTTGGCAAGCTATAAAAACAAATCCTTTTTTAAGCTTTTGTCTAAACCTTTTAAAAAATGGTTTACAGAGGAAGAATTAAATCTACTGCGACGGGCAGGAGGTTTAACGAAATTTATGGAAGCTCTGAATGCTACCAGTGTCAATGATGTCTTGTCTTTTTCGTTAGTTGAGAAGTCGAACAAATATGTTTTAGTGATCGAATGGTCGTTTGATCCCTTAGCTGAAACCTATCGTGGAAATCGTCAAAAAAAACATTTAGAAAATGTGTTGCAAAAAAAAGTTGTGCTTGATTTTAAAATAAAGTAAAAATTAGGGAGTCGTTCATATGGAAATATCGGATTTGACTAATTTAAATTACTATCATCGAGATTTAAGTTGGTTACTATTCAATCGAAGAGTGATCCATGAGGCTAAAGACGCCAGTAATTCATTATTAGAACAATTACGATTTTTGGCGATCGCCAGTAGTAATTTGGACGAATTTTTTATGGTTCGAGTACCAAGTATCCAGAGCGTCGCGCGTTTAAAACCAGATTCAAAGGATCGGCGAACGGGTTGGACCAAAAAAGAAGTTCTATTAAAGCTGTATGAAATGAATTTGAACAATACACGCTTGCAATATCAATATTATGATGCACTTATCGAAAAATTAGAGGAACAGCTATATTTTATTCAAGATGTTGAGGAGCTTCAAAGTGAAGATCGTCAGGAAGTCGCTGATTTTTTTCATGAATTGCTGCTTCCAGCAATTACACACATCGGATTAGACGTCTACCATGCTTTTCCAAAAATTGTTGAAAAGAGTATCCATCTCTTTGTCAAATTACGTCAGGGAGAGGACGTTAGACAAGCGATCGTTCCTTTGCCGCCTTTGTTTAAGAGACTCCATCAGTTATCGAATCCACAAACCTATGTCTACTTAGAGCAAATCATTGCTTACCACTTGTCAGACATTTTTGTTGGTTGGGAAATAGAGCATTCCTTCTTTTTCAGGATCACCTATGATAAAGATCTAGAATTTCAAGAAGACGCAGATGAAGAGCTGTTCCTTCAGATGGAAGAGTATGTGATCGAACGTAACAAGGGATTGGCGTCTCGCTTAGAAATCAGTGGAGAATGGTCAGCGACAATTGAAGAAAGTGTACTTTATCTGGCGGAGAAACTTCAATTAGAATCTTATGATCTGTATTGGGTGCCAGGACCACTGGATTTGACTTTTCTGTTTCCTGTAGTTGATGAGCTAGCTGAAAAGCTGCCAGAACTGATTTTCCCAAACTATAAAGGAAATCCTCATAAAGAATTGCAAGGTGAGGCGCTGTTTCGTAAGATCGAGCAGGAGGATTTGCTGCTACAGCATCCTTACGATTCTTTTGAAGTCGTCCTCCGCTTGTTAGAGGCGGCAGCAGAAGATCCAAATACGATTGCTATCAAGCAAACCTTGTATCGCATGGCGCCAAATTCCAGAGTCATTGCTGCCCTTAAAAAAGCCGCGATGAAAGGGAAACAAGTGACGGTGCTAGTCGAGTTGAAGGCCCGCTTTGATGAGGAGAATAACTTGCATTGGGTTCAGGAGCTGGAGCAGGCCGGCTGTTATGTCAGCTACGGCTTACAGCATTTAAAAACCCATTGTAAAGCACTTCTGATCGTTAAGAAAGAAAAAAATCAGATCAAACAATATGCCCATTTTGGTACAGGAAATTACAATGAAAAATCGGCAAAATTATATACGGATATCAGTTTCTTTACGGCAAAAAATGAGTATGTAGAAGACATCACCGTTTTCTTCAATTTTTTAAGTGGCTATCGTTCGGTTCCTGAATACCAACAAATCTCCGTTTCGCCTAATGGAATTCGCGAGATGCTACTGGAAAACATTCAAGCAGTCATGGATCATTTTCAGGAAACAAAGACTGGAGAGATCTGCTTTAAGATCAATTCATTGACCGACACAGTGATTATAGACAAACTTTATGAAGCGAGCCAAATCGGGATCCCTATTTATTTGATCGTTCGTGGAGCATGTTGTCTGAAACCGGGAGTTGCTAATTTGAGTGAAACCATTCAAGTCACGAGTATCGTTGGACGATTTTTAGAACATAGTCGGATCTATGCTTTTTCTTTTGGTGACGAAAAGGAGTCCAAAGTATGGATTTCTTCGGCAGATGCGATGACTAGAAATATGCTGCATCGAATTGAGATCGCCACACCAGTTACCGGATCGACTAGAGATGAATTAGAGACTATTCTAGAGACCTTTAAAAAGGATCAAAAGAAAGCTTATTATCTAGAAGAAAACGGACTCTATAAACGTCACTTAGAGGGAAATGATTTTTCTGCACAGGATTTTTTCATGGAAAACAGCGTATCTTTGACGGTCGTCTCTAAAGAATCCTCGAAGGAAGGCTTTTTAGCAAAAATTCGCCAGTTATGGCAACATCATTGATCGACATATGCAATCAAACAGCTATCCAACAGTCCTTGTGTCTGTTTCGGTACTGTTCGATTTTTTAATAGAATTGTTGTATTGTCGCAGCTAGCTTTCAGTAGAACATTGTTCTTTCTATAAATTTATTTGCCAAAAGAGTATGCCAAGCGATACACTAGAAGTAGTCATTTATATAGAGTCGAATCTTTGCAGAAACTTATAAGGAGGAACGTTTTATGAAATTAACAGTCATTGGTTGCTTAGGAGGCTATCCTTACAAAGGACAAGGAACGACAAGTTTTTTGTTACAATCAGAAGGGTTTAATTTACTATTGGATGCAGGGAGTGGAAGCTTGATCCAGTTGGAAAATGAGATCAGTCCTTTGGCATTAGACGCCGTCATCCTAAGTCATTACCATCCGGATCATATTGCAGATGTTGGTGTGCTCCAACATTACTGGCAGCTATTCCCTAAGACAGAAGAACGTCCTGTTTTACCAATTTATGGTCATGGAGAGGATCAGGAGAATTTTGCCCGTTTGTCCTTGCCGAATGTTTCCGAGGGGCATGATTACTTGGGAGTAGAACAGTTGAATTTGGGTCCGTTTTCTGTTACATTTATGAAAACGATCCATCCTGTTGTTTGTTATGCGATGCGGTTTGTAGAGAATAGTACAGGTAAAATATTTGTATTCACTGGTGACTCTGGATATTTAGAAACCTTTGTTGATTTTGCCAGAGATGCGGATTTATTTTTAGCAGACACCTATCTGTTTGCGGGAAATGAAAAGCACATTGCTCATTTTACGTCTAAAGAAGCGGGGGAAATCTCTCGTGAAGCTGGCGTTAAAAAATTGGTGCTGACACATTTGCCACAGCAGGGAGATTTGGAGCAATTACGTTTGGAAGCGAGTCAAGCAGCCAAAGATGAATTGCCTGTCGAATTAGCAGCAATTGGGAAGACGTTTGAGATTTGATGATAAATATAACTATACAGGAGGATACTTTCCATGATTTTTGTACCCAATGATTTAAGAGACCCTCGAGTAAACTTAGCGATCGAAACATTTTTGCTACAAGAAATGAATGTCGATGAACCGATCTTACTTTTTTACATCAATGAACCATCGATCATTATTGGTCGTAACCAAAATACGATCGAAGAGATCAACAAGGAATACGTGGATGAAAAAGGAATCCATGTCGTTCGTCGCTTTAGCGGTGGTGGAGCTGTCTATCACGACGAAGGAAATTTGAACTTTAGCTTTATTATGCCAGATGATGGCAATTCCTTCCGTGATTTTGAGAAAGTGACCAAGCCGATCGTTCAGGCACTACACGATTTAGGCGTTGAAGGGGCACAATTAAAAGGTCGTAACGATTTGGTGATCGATGACATGAAATTCTCTGGCAATGCGATGTACGCAACTAATGGCCGGATGTTTGCCCACGGTACGATCATGTTTGACAGTGACGTCAATGAAGTTGTAAACTCCCTGAAGGTTCGTAAGGATAAAATCGAATCAAAAGGGATCAAATCGATTCGTTCTCGCGTGACCAATATCAAACCTTTCCTGCTAGCAGAAAATCAAGACATGACAACCGTCGAATTTAGCCAAGAAATTTTGTTGAAAATTTTTGGAGTTGACTCTGTAAACGAGATTGAAACTTATACTTTGACTGAGCAGGATTGGGAAAAAGTCAAAGTAATCTCTGAAAACTATTATGCTAACTGGGATTGGAATTATGGCAAATCTCCGGCTTTTGATATCGAACGCCGTAAACGATTCCCAATCGGTTCAATCGAGGTGCGTTTGAACGTTACTGAAGGAAAAATTACCGATGCTAAAATTTACGGAGACTTCTTTGGATTGGGCGAGATCAAAGATGTTGAAACAGCCTTGATGGGTACAAAATACGAAAGAAATGCCTTGAAAGAAGTCGTTGACGCTATTGATGTGAAGAAATATTTTGGCAATATCGAAAACGACGAGCTGTTTGACCTGATCTATTAATTAAAAATCAAGCTGAAAAAGGAGAAGCATTGATCGATAGGATCGATGCTTCTCCTTTGTGTTAGATTTTAGTTTTTTTGGTGTTTTTCTTTTTCCAATAAATGACTGTCACTACGGCAACGATCAGGATGCCAATCAGATAGAAGATATTACTGGCTAGGAAGATCCCCAGTTGAACAAAGAAATTTTGCCAGCCAAGAAGCTGTTTTTGCCAGTTGTTTTTGATTTTGGTAAAAGCAGATTCGCTTTTTTCAGCTTCCTGAATCTCTGTGATCTCATTAAAAGTCAAGGTAAAGGTCGTAAAATCGACTTGATTATCGATCCCTCTATTTTCTCTGGATAGTTGTTCTCTTTCTGTCCGAATCCGGGTCAACTGTTCTTGAATCTGCAGGGCTTCTTCTACAGTACCACTTTTTTCCAACATAGATAAGAGGGCGTCTTCTTCCGCTTGTAGTGCGCTGATCCGACTTTCATTATCGCTATAGGCTAGCGAGTGGTTGGTTGAAGAAAGATTTTCGCTAAGTGTATGGCCAAGCGGTTTGAGCTCTTCCAGAAAGGCAGTGGTTTGATCTGCTGGAATCCGCAGTATAAAGGTCGCGTAGCGGTTGCCTGACGAGTAGTAAGGTGTTTCGATCGAAGAATTTTCGATATAACCACCTAGCTTCATTGTGAGCTGTTGGATTTTTTCGGTGTCGGCATCAAAATCAGTCGTTTCTTTGTCGATCATATAAAAGTAAGACGTTTTGTCAGAAGCGATGCTTGTATTTGCCGGTTCTTCGACGGAGTCTGCTTCCGTAAAAGGTACTTGACCTTCTGTGGCTGCCTCCTGATAATTTTTTTGGTCCAGTGCATAGTCACTAGCAGCATCGTTGGTGAGAAATGCCATCTCGCTGCTAGTCTCAGTGCTAGCATCTCGAAAGTAGCCTAACAGTTGGGAAGCACTCATAGTGATAATCAACAAAATCGCAGCAGCAATGATTCCCCTCCGATAGACAGGACGTTGAAAGAAGTGTCGGATTTTTTTCGAAAAAGATGTTTTATTCGTGCGTGGTTGATCTTGCAACGCTGTATCGATCGCTTGCTTTATTTTTTCTTCTGGAAGCTCAATATTTTCCCATTGAGTTTGCCATTCTTTATTTACTTTCATCTGATCCATCCTCCTCAAGATAGTCTTTTAAAAGAATTCTTGCTTCACGAAGTTTGTATTTGACGGTTCCCAGCGGTTCGTTGAAAACTAGACTGATCTCTTTTAGCTTTTTCCCATAAAAATAGTGTAGAATAGTGATTTCCTGTAAATGCTGGGGTAATAGCTGAATTGCGGTGTAGATGTCTAAGTGATCTTCAGCAGAAAGCGGCTCATTGATCGCTGCTTCTTGAACGGCTTCTAGATCACTATGGGGTCTGCGTCGTTTCAAAAAATCCAGTGCAGTCCAAATAACGATCCGGATCATCCAAGTAGTGAAGTATTCAGGTTGCTTGAGCGTCGGTATCTTATTGAGAATTTTGATGACTGCTTCTTGAACGATATCCAACGCGTCGGCTTCATTTTTTACATAGATAAAGGCAGTTTTGTATAATTGTGGATAGCTGTCTGCTAACAATTGCTCCAAGGAGAGCCGATCACCAGCGATCGCTTGTAAGACGAGAGTTTTTTTCACTGTTTACGCATCCTTTCTTTTGAAGGAGTTCTATTGATTAGACGACGGAGGATGGAAAAAGGTTGGGAAAAAGTATTTTATTTTTTGCAAAGAAGGATAGTTTGTATTACCGTATAATAGAAGAGAAGAAAATTCAAGAGAGAACCTAGAAAGGAGCAGGATTCTATGAAGTTAGACAATCGCGAGGTGCTACCGATCGGTTTGGGTACTTGGCATATGGGTGATCAGCTAGCAAAGCGTAACCAAGAGATCGCTGCTTTGCGTACAGGAATTGAACAGGGAGCGCAAGTCATTGATACAGCGGAAATGTATGGGAAAGGGAATGCGGAACGTTTAGTTGGTGAAGCGATCCAACCCTATCAGAGAGAGGAACTGTACTTGATCTCGAAAGTTTATCCATGGAACGCTTCAACGAAACAATTACCCATCAGTTTAGAGAACAGTCTGAAACGTTTGCAGACCGATTATTTAGACATGTATTTGTTACACTGGACCGGTAATATTCCTTTGAAAGAAACCGTTGCAGCGATGGAGCAAGCTAGGAAAGCGGGTCTGATCCGTTCTTGGGGCGTGTCCAATTTTGATGTTTCCGATATGGAGGAGCTGCTGGATCTTCCAGATGGTCGTTATTGCCAGTCGAATCAGGTCTTGTATAATTTAGGAGAACGTGGCATCGAGTTTGATTTGCTTCCTTATATGCGAGAAAAGCACATCCCTTTGATTGCGTACTCGCCAATTGCCCAAGGGGATAGCTTGGGAGATGGATTGACCCAACAAAAACTCCTGCAGGAAATCGCGACTGCCCATCAGGCAAGCGTGTTTCAAATTTTGCTTGCGTGGTGCATCCGTGACGGACATACATTGGCGATCCCACAGTCAAGCGACCAAGAACATACCATCAGCAATATCAAAGCAGCTGAAATTCAATTAACAAAAGAAGAAATCACTTTGATCGACAAAATCTATCCAACACCAACCCACAAACAACGCTTAGCCGTTTTATAGAAGAAAGAAAACTTTCAATCAATGATTAGATTGGAAGTTTTTTGCTGTGAATCACAGCGACTCACCGACCAGAGGGAGAGCGAGAGCTGCTGATGAACAGTACTAGGCGAACGAAGAGAGAGTAGTAACCGACGTTTCGAATCACAGCGACTCGCCGACCAGGGAGGAGAAATTTTTAGAGGCACAACATTTTTTTATTTCTTGTTCCTACTTTAAGTTTACTTTAAGCAAGACCTTGTATTGTAAAAACAGTACTAAAAGACAGTACGACTCAAATGAGGAATTGATACAGGAAAGAAGCCTCATTCAAAAGAAGGACTACGATACAAGGAGGAAGATAGAATGAAGAAATTAAAAAAAACAGTGGTGACTGCTTCTCTAATTATCACAATGGCGGTAGCTGGCGCATGCAGTAGAACGGATACACAGTCAGAAACTGCAAGTTTGGTGGTAAATGACACACAAGTCTCAACAGCGAATGGAGAAAGTGAAACGATCCAATTATCGACAAGTACAGACAACGACGAGATCGACTGGGATGAGTTACCGACGACAGAAGTCACTTTATCAGATGAAGGACTGGCGATCACGGAAGCCGGTACCTATGTCCTTAGTGGGAGTACTACCGGGCAAGTCACCGTCAACACAGAAGGATATGTTCGTATCATTTTGAACGATGCAACGATCAAAAGCAGTGAAGGTGCCGCGATCCTCATTGAAAATGCGGAACAAACAGTACTGGAGCTGGCAGCGAACACCACGAATACAGTAGGAGATGCTGCGACGCGTAGCGATGAAGAAATCAATGGTGCGATCTATTCCTCAGATGACCTAGTTATTACAGGTGAAGGAGTCTTGAATGTGACCGCAAACTTTGAAGATGGCATCGTTGGTAAGGATGATTTATGGATTGAAGGAGGGATCATCGATGTTACTAGTGTAGACGATGGTATTCGTGGCAAAGATTCATTAACTATTTCTGAGGGGACACTCACGATCACAGCACAAGGCGATGGACTGAAGGCAAGTAATGACACTGACCTTGAAAAAGGGCAGTTGAATATATCTGGTGGAGAGATTACGATCGATTCTAGGGATGATGCTGTGAAGGCAGAACAAAAAATCTGGATCACAGGTGGGACATTGAATATCGTTAACAGTGTTGAAGGGATCGAAGCACCGGTCATCGTGATTGATGACGGGGACATTACAATCTATGCAACGGATGATGGCATCAATGCTTCTGTATCTGAGATTATTACTACAGGTTTAAGTCTAACGATCAATGATGGCAATGTGACGGTTGAAGTCGGTCAAGGAGATACCGATGCGCTGGATAGTAATGGTGATTTGACGATCGCCGGTGGCGTAGTCACGTTGACGGCTCAATCCGCAGTCGATTATGATGGAACCGGCAGTTTTACTGGTGGCACACTGATCGTCAATGGTGAAACACTCAGCGAGCTTCCTTCGTCAATGATGGGACCTGGCGGCAGCATGGGTGGTGGTTTTGGCGAGGACAATATGCGTGAAGGTGCTCCTGGTGGCGATAGAGATGGAGACCGTTTTTAAAATCGAATAGACAAAAAGCGGAGAAGCAATTCTTCGCTTTTTTCTGTAAAAAATAAGAGACACCTGTTTGAACAGGTATCTCTAGATAATCGATTAATAAGCTCTGGCGATCCAGACCGTATGTTTGGCTGGTTTGCCACTAACGATATCCACGGTTTTTTCCATAGGTGCTTCAAATGGAATGTTCCGTGTCGTAAAGCCGGTTTCTTCTTTGATTTTTGCTTCAGTTTCTTCCGTACCGTCCCAACCAATCAATGCAAAGCCAGTAGGGGTGTTGTTCTCTTTACATTTTTCAATATGTGCTTTCAAATCATCCAAAGTTTCAATGTCAAAATGTTCATTTTCGGCATTGCGTGCTTTAGCTGAAGCCAGTAGACGTGGTGTCATCGCAGCAAGTTGTTCATCGATATAGTCAAATAATGAGTCAAAAGATAAGGTTTCTTTTTCTGGGAGATCCCGTACTTTGACCATCACATGGCCGTTTTCCAAATCACGAGGACCACATTCAATCCGTAGGCAGGCACCTTTTAATTCCCATTGATTGAATTTGAAACCAGGAGAGTTATTACTGTCATCTAAACGAACGCGAATTCCTTTTGCTTTTAGTTCAGCAAAGATCTCATCTAGTTTTTCCATGATCGCTGGATTTTTCTTCCATGGACCGACTGGTAGCAAAACAACTTGCGTTGGAGCAACTGTTGGTGGGAAGACTAGCCCGTTTTCATCCCCATGAGTCATGATAAGTGAACCGATCAATCGTGTAGATGCGCCCCATGAAGTGGTATGTGCAAGAACATGTTTATTTTCTTTATTCAAATACGTGATGTCAAAGGCTTTTGCAAAATTAGTTCCCATGTAGTGAGAAGTTCCTGCTTGAACTGCTTTTCCATCTTTCATCATTGCTTCGATCGAATAAGTTTCAGAAGCTCCAGCAAAACGTTCAGATGGCGTTTTTTCACCTTTATGCACAGGAATTGCTAAAAATTCTTCGCATAGACGTGCATATTCATCTAGAACACTTAAAGTACGTTGGCGAGCATCCTCTTCATCGATATGTGCCGTATGACCTTCTTGCCATAAAAATTCTGACGTACGTAAGAAAGGTAAGGTTTTCTTTTCCCAACGAAACACGTTGGCCCATTGGTTGATCTCGTAAGGCAGGTCACGGTAAGAATTGATCCAGTCAGAAAATGCTGAACCGATCATTGTTTCAGAGGTCGGGCGCAAGCCTAGAGGTTCTTCCAATTTCTCATTGCCGACTTCCGTTACCCAAGGAATCTCAGGAGCGAAGCCTTCGACATGGTCCGCTTCTTTCATAAAGAAGTTTTGTGGAATCAGCATTGGGAAATAGGCATTGCGAATATCTTGGCTGCGCAAGTATTTGTTGAATTCTTCCTGAATATGTTCCCATAATTCAAAGCCATCTGGACGGAAGATGATTGATCCTCGTACTGGTGAATACGACATCAATTCTGCCTGTTGGACAGTTTGCAGATACCATTCTGTAAAATCATTTTTTTGTTCTGACATTAGTTTTCCTCCTAAAAGTATATAGGTTTGATAATTGAAATAAATAGGGTAGGACCTTTGATTGTCTTTAGAGCTTGTAGGATCAGTTCTCGTTGAATCACTGTGTTTCGAGACGAAGGACACTACGCTCCCTCTGGTCGCCTAGTACTTTTCATCACTTCACTGCGTTCCGATCTCATCAAGCTCTAAGCGGTAAACCGCTAAGTTCTTGAAACATCTACTCTTGCTTTCCCTTCAGTCGGCAAATCGTAGTGTTTCAAAGCAAATGTGACTACCCTCGCTACGCTCAGCTAGTACTTTTCAACATCTACTCTTGCTTTCCCTTCAGTCGGCAAATCGTAGTGTTTCAAAGCAAAACGCACTTCATCCTAAAAAAGGACGAAGTGCGTGACGTTCGCGGTACCACCTTTGTTGATTGTATTTTACAATCCAGCTCAAAAAAGAAATAAGGGTCTTCACCCGACTGTTTTGCAGTCATTACCATTGGCAGGTTCGTAAAAACAGGGGTATCAAGGTTTCAGCCAAGCCTTGACTCTCTATAAACGTATTTTTACTACTGATCCAAATCCTGTCTCTAGACTAATCGGAAACGACGAAAAAAGCAAGTGGAAAATTTTTCTTCAAATTGGTCGACGAATGAAAATTAATATTTGCAGGTTGCTTCTGAAATTCGTATAATGTAAAACAGTGAATAAACAGACGATTTAAACAAAGAGAATCATGAGGTGTAAAACATGCGAAATGAAATGATGCATCGACCAGTAGTGAAACCCGAGCTTGTCGATTTTTTAAGAACTGAACAAAAACAATTAACAGGAGAACTGGCACAGATCGAAAAAGAAGCAAATGAAAATGAGGTACCAATCATTCCTCACGAAACAGTCGTTTTTTTGCAATTTCTTTTAGGTCAGATCAAACCAAAGCAGATCTTGGAAATAGGAACAGCATTAGGCTTCTCGTCTAGCTTGATGGCACAATATGTTGGAGAAGACGGACATGTTACAACGATCGATCGGTTTGATGTGATGATCCGCAAAGCCAAAGCAACTTACGAACGCTTGGGACTGGCCGATAAGGTGACCTTGCTTGAAGGACAGGCAGCAGATATTTTGCCTGAATTGACAGGTCCCTATGATTTTATTTTTATGGATAGTGCAAAGTCAAAATATATCGAATTTCTGCCGGAGTGTCTGAGATTGTTGAGAAAAGGCGGTGTCTTGATGGTGGATGATGTCTTTCAAGGGGGAACTGTGTTAGATCCGATTGAAGACGTTCCTCGCAACCGCAGAACGATCCATCGTAAACTAAAACGATTCCTTGACGTGATCAACACTCATCCGGATTTAACAACCAGTCTGGTTCCTTTGGGGGATGGCGTTGCTTTGATCACCAAAGAAGCAGAAGAAATCGTGATCGAAGACTGATTTTTAGGGCGTCTCATGTGAGACGCCTTAAAAACAACAGAAAAAAGATTGACATTCCTCTTGTCTTTTCATATAATAATTTTTGTTGCTGAAACACATTTGTCATAGTAGCTCAGCTGGATAGAGCATCCGCCTTCTAAGCGGACGGTCGGGGGTTCGAATCCCTCCTGTGACGTAAAAGACGCTGAAAGAACCTTGATATATCAAGGTTCTTTCTTTTTTTGTTCTCACTTTTCTTAGAAAAATAAGCATAAAATTTAACGATGTTAGACGAAATCGTCTGATAATTGAAAAATTTTTAAAGTTTTGCTAGTATAAAAGTAAACAAATGTAGTTGAAAAGGACGTGACAGACACGAACTATATCATTCAAGCTTTAATAAGAGGTGGGATCCCATTTGTCATCATGAGTGGCATATCTGGAATTATGAAGTTCCAAAACTTAGACACGTTTCAGGTCAAATCGACCTTTCTAACTGGGATAATTATTAGTGCTGTCTCAGCAGCTTCGGTTATTTATCAAGTAGAGAATTGGTCATTACTGAAGCAGTCAGTGATTCATTTCTGTATTATGCTCTTGGTTGTGTTTCCGATTTTATTGATCAGCGGCTGGTTTCCTTTAAATAATGTGTCAGATTTCTTTAAAATTTTAGGTATTTTTCTATTTGTCGGCATAGTTTTGTGGTCCGTGTTCTATTTTATTTTTGGTAAACTATTCAATTAATAAGAATTTCGCTAACACTCAAGAAAGGTTGAGTGTTTTTTTATTGCTCATACCTTGATTTTCATAGACAAGTGAATTAGTTGATGCACTTGGGAATTCTAATTAAAACAATCGTTCCATATTTTCAATACTTTTTTATTGACCTTCACATAGTGAGAAGGTTTATGATAAGGATGTAAGTTAAAGAAATAAGGAACGACGGAGTGTGAGATGTATAGAATCTGTCAGTTTTCGAAATTAGTAAAAGTATCGCCCCGAATGTTGCGATACTATGATGAATGCGGGATATTTAGTCCTTTCCATGTGGATGAAAAGACAGGGTATCGACTGTATAGCGGTCATCAGATTCCACATTTGAATCAAATTCTGTTGTTGCGAGATTCTGGGTTTAAGGTTGAAGAAATCAATGTCGCTCTGAAACGCGTCAATGATCCAGATTTTTTGAGTGTGGTTTTAGAAAGAAAAAAAGTTCAGTCGTATCAAGTGATTGAAGTGGAGCAGCAGAAAATCGAAAAAATTAATGAACAGCTGAAATTATTAAAGGAGGAAAAACAAATGATCAAAGGAACAGAAATAGATTTTATTGTCAAAAATAGTTTAGACGCTTTGGCTTTGTACAAAGAGATTTTTGATGTGGAAGTGGTCGAAGCAACAGAGTATCAGGAAGGTCTGAATGAAGCAGTATTCACCCTGTACGGGACTAGATTCCATATGCTGGATGCCAATGAGGAATACGGACTAAAAGCCCCTGATCCAGAACATCCCAATACGATCTGGTTCAATATTACAGTAGACGATATTGAGAAGACCCATAAGGCAGCTCTTGAAAAAGGCTGTACGGAAATGCAAGGAGTCACCAAAATGATGGGAGATTCGATCAGTAATTCATTGTTTGTGGATCCCTTTGGCTACATGTGGATGCTGCATCAGGTGTATAGAGAGCTAAGCTTTGAAGAAAGAATCAAGATTATTGAAGAAGAAATGATGTAAGAAAAAATAGTGTTGCATCCAGTTTGAGAAGGGCTGGATGTTTTTTTGTGTAAAAAATGCTACACTTTGAAAAAGAGAGAAAAGGATCGTTAGTCAAATGATTCTTGAAAGGAATAAAAGAGATGAAAAGTGATGCTTTATTGATCATTGATTTACAAAATGGTGTTTGTAAATATCCTAAGACCTATAATTTTGCTACGGTGATAGACCATGTCAATCAACGAATAGCTGAATACCATGATTCACCAGTGATTTTTGTCCAACATTGTGATGAAGAACTAGTCCCTAATGAAGAGTTGTGGCAACTTGTTTCTGAGTTGAATCAACCTGAAAATGCCCATTATATTTTGAAGGAGTTTGCCAGTTCTTTTTACCAAACTGATTTGAAAAAGCTACTTACTGTGTTAAATGTTCAAACAATTGAGATTTGTGGTTCCCAAACAGAATTTTGTGTGGATACAACAATCAAAGTTGCTCATAGCTTTGGTTATCAACTGAATATGTTTCATCGTTCTACGATGACTCATGACAATGATTTTTTGACGGCTGAAGAGCTAAATGCTTTCTACGAGCTGATTTGGAGTGATAGATTTGTTACCTTCTTAGACTAAATGAAAAAAAGGTAGACATGGTTCTTGCCTACGTAGAAAGGAATGTCCTAATAGAGGACAAAATTTTTAGTGCTACTGATTTCTAGAAGTCACTGATTGTAACATAAAGACGATTGCTAATGAAAAGAATCCTCTAGTATAAAGGTATAGAAGAGGTAATTTTCCAGAGAAAGTTGCCAAATAGCAGATTTTGTGTATAATCTTACAAAAAGGGGGAGACGAATTTGGTGAAAAAAGTAAAAGTAATTGAGACATTGTGTAAAGATGGCTATGAGACAGGTTACTTAAAAAATAAAAACTATGAATTCAAACGAGAAGACAATGTGGTTTCATTATTATCTAAAGGAAATTTATTGTGTCGTTTGGTCATCACAGGTTATGAACAGGGACAGGTTGAAGAAGTCAACATTTCAAATCGCTTTGAAGCAAATGCTGTTACGACATTTGTGCAATATTTTGGATTGGATTCTGTTTACACATGGGAAAAAAATACTTATACAGTCGAATAAAGCTAAAATAGGCAGTCATTGGAAGGTGTTCCAGAGATTGTCTATTTTTGATTGCAGTACATAGTTGACAAGCTATATGCATGCGGTGGTTAAAGTGAGTCGGAATGGAAAGACGAAATATTCAGAAAATTAGCACAAAAGTGTTGACTTCTTTTTGGTTTTTCGGTATCTTTTTATCAAGAACTCGACGGATTAGGTGGTTAATATGAAAATTTCAGGAAGCTCAATCACTGCATTTTTATTATTATAGATCAGGACTCTTTTCTAGTGTACATTTAAGAAGAGTCCTATTCGCATTGCATGAAGGAAAACCTTTATGGAGTGCTTTTTTTATACGTTCTAATCACGATCAGACAGAAGAAGGAGAAGTAAGATGAGAAAAATACAATTCTTTGACACCACCCTAAGGGATGGGGAGCAAACTCCCGGTGTAAACTTTAATACGAATGAGAAAGTCCAAATTGCTCTACAATTGGAGAAATGGGGGATCGACACGATCGAAGCAGGTTTTCCGATTGCTTCACCAGGTGATTTTGAGGCTGTTCAAGCGATTGCTGCAGCAGTAACGAATATGGCTGTGGCTGGTTTGGCTCGCTGTCAGAAAAAAGACATTGACCGCGCCTATGAAGCATTGAAGGATGCCAAAAAACCGCAGATCCATGTCTTCCTTGCAACCAGTGATGTTCATTTGAAATATAAATTAAAAATGACAAGGGAAGAAATACTAGCTTCGATCAAAGAGCACGTCAGCTATGCGAGAGACAGATTTGAGGAAGTCCAGTTTTCTCCAGAAGATGCGACCAGAACTGAGAAAAGCTTTTTGCTGGAAGCTATCCAAACAGCGATCGATGCTGGCGCAACGATCATCAATGTTCCAGATACTGTCGGCTACTCCAATCCGACAGAATATGGCGCCTTGTTCGCTTATTTGATCGATAACATCAAGAGTGATCAGGAAATCATCTTCTCTTCACATTGCCACGATGATCTGGGGATGGCTACTGCCAATGCTTTGGCAGCGATCGAAAATGGTGCGAAACGAGTGGAAGGTGCCATCAACGGGATCGGTGAACGTGCTGGCAATACAGCTTTGGAAGAAGTTGCCGTTGCTTTGCATATTCGCAAAGACTTTTATCAATGTGAAGCCAATATTGTTTTAGATGAAACGAAAAGAACCAGCGATATTGTGGCTAGACTATCTGGTTACGGTGTTCCTAAAAACAAGGCAGTCGTTGGTGGTAACGCCTATGCCCATGAATCAGGAATCCATCAGGATGGCGTGTTGAAAAATCCGGAAACCTACGAGATCATCACACCGCAGCTAGTTGGTGTGAAGAAGAATGCTCTACCATTGGGCAAGCTTTCAGGGCGTCATGCCTTTACCACCAAAATGTCTGAGCTGGGCTATCAGCTAACGGATGAAGAAGTGAAGAGTCTGTTCAAGAAATTCAAAGAGTTAGCAGATAAGAAAAAACAGATCACCGATGAAGATTTGATTGCGCTGCGTGCTGATGAGGTTCGTCGGAATGAAGAAAACTATCAATTGAAAACAGTTCAACTACAATATGTTTCAAATGGCTATCAGGGAGCAATCGTTTCTATTGAAGATGAACAGGAAGCTGTACACACAGCTTCGGCTATTGGAGCAGGAAGTATTCAAGCAATCTACAATTCGATCGATCAAATCTTCCAGCAGCAGCCAAAACTGGTTGACTATGAAATTACTGCATTGACTAGTGGGGAAGATGCTCAGGCTGAGGTACATGTGTCAATCGAATGTGAGAAAACTAAAGATCGTATCAACGGAATTGGTGTGGATTTTGATGTTCTGGAAGCTTCAGCAAAAGCTTATACACAGGCTAGTGCGATCTTGAAGGAAAAGGGAGAATAATCAATGAAAAAAAAGGTTGTTGTTTTAGCGGGTGACGGAATCGGTCCCGAGATTATGGCCAGTGGCGTGGCAGTATTGAAAAAAGCAGTTGAAAATGCCGAGATACAATTTGAGTTTGAAGCACATCCCTTTGGCGGAGCAGGTATCGATGCTAAGGGCGCGCCGCTACCTGAAGAAACATTGGCAGCTTGTCAGTCGGCAGATGCGATTCTGCTAGGAGCGATCGGTGGTCCTAAATGGGAGCATGCTGCTCAAACACCTGAACAAGGATTGCTAGCTTTGCGACGAGCATTGAACTTATTTGCCAATATTCGTCCGATCGCTGTTCCAGATGCACTCTTACATTTGTCACCGATCAAAGAAGAAATCGTCAAAGGGACGGATTTCATTGTCGTTCGTGAATTGACCAGCGGGATTTATTTTGGAGAACCCCGTCATTTGGGGGCTCAAGAAGCCTACGATACGAATCGCTATCATGAGGAAGAGATTCGTCGGATCATGCGTCAGGCTTTTGAAATTGCACAAGGGCGTCGTAAATATATTCTGTCTGTGGATAAAGCCAATGTTCTGGCAACCAGCAAATTATGGCGAAAAGTAGCAGAAGAAGTCGCTCAAGAATTTCCTGATTGCATTTTGGAGCATCAATATGTAGATTCAGCGGCAATGCGCATCATTCAAAATCCGACGATTTTTGATGTCGTCGTGACCGAAAATCTCTTTGGTGATATCTTAAGTGACGAGGCTTCGGTGCTTCCGGGAACTTTAGGGGTGCTACCGAGTGCCAGTCATGGAGAAGCGGGTGTCTCATTATATGAACCGATTCATGGTTCAGCACCGGACATTGCAGGGAAAAATATTGCCAATCCAGTATCGATGATTCTTTCAGCTAGTTTGATGTTGCGTCAGTCATTTGATATGAACCAAGAAGCAGATCGAATCGACCGAGCTTGTTTTGAAGCGATGGAGGAAGGCGTTTTGACTAAAGATTTAGGCGGGGAAACTTCGACAACTGATTTTACAGCAGTGATTCTTGAAAAACTAAGCTAAAGGGGTCTTAAAAATGGGAAAAACACTATTTGATAAACTTTGGGAACGGCATGTCATCAGTGGTGAGGAAGGCGAAGCACAGCTGATTTACATTGATTTGCACATGATCCATGAAGTGACTACACCACAGGCTTTTGAAGGATTGCGTGAAGCAGGTCGACCTGTTCGCCAGCCGAACAAAACTTTTGGAACGATGGATCACAATGTGCCGACCAAAGATATTCATCATATTACCGATCTTATTTCAAAAAAACAGATCGATACATTAAGAAAAAATTGTGAGGAGTTTGGTGTCACGCTTTGTGACAATGGCTCTGATCGTCAAGGGATCGTACACGTAGTCGGCCCTGAAGTAGGCTTGACACAGCCAGGAAAAACGGTCGTTTGTGGAGACTCTCATACAGCAACACATGGTGCGTTCGGTGCGATCGCTTTTGGGATCGGAACAAGTGAGGTTGAGCATGTGTTAGCAACGCAAACGATCTGGCAGACCAAACCTAAAAAATTGGGTATCCATGTTACAGGAAGCTTGCAGCCAGGAGTTTATGCCAAAGACATCATTATGGCGCTGATTGCTATTTATGGTGTTGATTTTGGTGTAGGGTATGCAGTGGAATTTTATGGAGAGACAATCAAGAATTTGTCAATGGAAGAACGCATGACGATCTGCAACATGTCTGTTGAAGGCGGGACCAAAATGAGTATGATGGCACCGGATGAGAAAACCTTTGACTTTGTTCGTGGTCGGGAATATGCACCTAAGGGAGAAGCGCTTGAAGCAGCGATCGCTGACTGGAAAACTCTTTATACAGATGAAGACGCTGAATTTGACCGTGTTCTAGAACTGGATGCTTCTAAGCTAGAACCTTATGTTACTTGGGGAACAAATCCTGAGATGTCTGTGTCCTTCAATCAGCCCTTCCCGGAAATCAAAGATCATAATGATCGTTTGGCTTACGAGTACATGGATCTTCAACCGGGACAAACAGCTTCTGATATCAAGATCGAATATGTTTTTATCGGTTCTTGTACAAATGGACGCTTGTCAGATCTACAGGAAGCAGCAAAATTTGTGAAGGGTAAGAAGATCAAAGAGGGTGTCACTGGAATCGTTGTTCCTGGCTCTAGACCAGTTCGTAAAGCGGCGGAGAAAATCGGGTTGGATAAGGTCTTTACGGAGGCTGGCTTTGAGTGGCGTGAACCCGGCTGTTCCATGTGCTTGGGAATGAATCCTGACAAGGTACCGGAATTTGTCCACTGTGCATCCACATCCAATCGAAACTTTGTTGGTCGT
Source organism: Enterococcus olivae (assembly GCF_053760925.1). Taxonomy (NCBI): domain Bacteria; kingdom Bacillati; phylum Bacillota; class Bacilli; order Lactobacillales; family Enterococcaceae; genus Enterococcus; species Enterococcus olivae. The sequence goes on along the minus strand of NZ_JBSMVT010000002.1, from coordinate 105,841 downwards.
CAGGGAAAAAATTCCCGCACACATCTTTGCAGTCCGGCGATGGCGGCTTTGGCCTCGATCCACGGACGTTTTGTTGATGTACGCGAAGAGATAGGAGGCGTGAGCTAATGGAGCCATTTACAGTTTATACCGGAAAAACCGTTCCTTTTATGAATGATAATCTGGATACCGACCAGATCCTACCAAAGACGTATTTAAAATTGATCGAGAAAACAGGCTTTGGCGAATTTTTATTTGATGACTGGCGTTACCTGAAGGGACGTAAGCCAAATCCCGAGTTTGTTTTGAATTTTCCAGAATATCAGGAAGCGACTGTTTTGATCTCCGGCGACAATTTTGGTCTAGGATCTTCCAGAGAGCATGCGGTCTGGGCAATCGCCAACTATGGTTTTCGAGCAGTAATCGCGGGTGGTTTCGGTGATATCTTTTATATGAATTCGCTGAAAAATGGCTTGTTGCCAGTCGTTCTGCCAAGAGAGTCACTAGACGAATTGGCAGCCTTGGCTCCGACAGATGAGATCACGATCGATCTGCCGAATCAAAAAGTCGTTTCTGGAGAGAAGGAATATTCTTTTGATATTGATCCGACTTGGAAACACAAGCTGGTGAACGGTTTAGATGAGATCGGTATTACTTTAAAAGAGATTGATGCGATCGAAGCTTACGAGAAAAAGATCCCTTCTTACTGGGAATAATGAACCTTTTTGTTATAGGTAAGAAAATATTTCAGAACTTTTCATTGACGAGAAGCTGACTTTTTGTTAAGATGTTAATGTTGTAATTGTGGACTCCACAGCTACAACCGCACAGAACAAGTTTTTAAGTACGTTAAGTCACTTGGGATGGCGAGTCTAAGTATATTACAAGGAGGTGCTGTATAGCATGTACGCAATTATCAAAACTGGTGGTAAACAAGTAAAAGTTGAGGTTGGTCAAGCAGTCTACATTGAAAAATTAGACGTTGAAGCTGGACAAAAAGTAACTTTTGACGAAGTAATCTTAGTAGGTGGCGAATCAACAAAAGTTGGTGCTCCAACTGTAGCAGGTGCAACTGTTGAAGGAACTGTTGAAAAGCATGGCAAACAAAAGAAAGTCGTGACTTACAAATACAAACCTAAAAAACACACTCACCGCAAACAAGGGCATCGTCAGCCTTACACTAAAGTTGTTATTGAAGCAATCAACGCATAATTCTTACAAAAGAGTGATGAGCTATGATTAAAGGAACATTTACACGCAATGCGTCAGGACATATCGTTTCATACGAAATCACCGGACATGCGTATGCTGGAGAATTCGGCAGTGATATCGTTTGTGCAGCAGTTTCAGTGCTCGCTATCAGTACAGTCAATGGCATCGATGCCTTAGCCGGTGTGGAACCGATCATTGATGAGGTAGACGAAGAAGCAGGCTACTTATATGTAGCAGTGCCAGCTGAGCTTACGCAAGAGCAAACGAATATTATTCAAATTTTATTAGAAAATTTGTTGCTGGGACTTCAAGCTGTTCAAGAAGGAAATAGCGATCATATCCAAATTGAAACATTAACGAAATCATAGGAGGTGCATCTCATGTTGATGAAAATGAATTTACAATTATTCGCGCATAAAAAAGGTGGAGGTTCTACATCTAACGGACGTGACTCTGAATCTAAACGTTTAGGCGCTAAACGTGCGGACGGTCAAGCTGTTACAGGTGGTTCTATCCTTTATCGCCAACGCGGTACTAAAATTTACCCAGGTGTGAACGTAGGTATCGGTGGAGACGACACTTTATTCGCTAAAGTTGACGGCGTGGTACGTTTCGAACGTAAAGGCCGTGACAAAAAACAAGTATCTGTTTATCCAGTAGCTGTTGAAGCATAATTGGACCAAAGCTCTATTCCTTAACTGATAAGGAATAGAGCTTTTTTTGTGCTGAATATATGACTTTTTCGTGGTAAGATGGGAAAAAACAGGAGGAATTTGGATGGATCGATCAGCGGTGAATCCCTATGAGTTGAAATATTTGGAACAAAGCAAAAGGAATCAGCGAAGTAGTAAAATAGGTAGAGCGTTTCAAGAGAACGTAAAAATAGATTTTGAAGAAATTCTGAGTCAAGAGGTTTTGATGGAATACAAACAGGCGATAGGCAATCCAGCTAAAATGCATTCCTTTGATTTAGTTAGCGAAGATAATCATGTCTTTATTGAATGCAAGTATCGTTCTTGGGGGACGAATATCACGTTAAGCAGTGGTACGCGCAAAGCGATTAATGAGGATGTCCTACATTTAAAATTATTAGGAAAAAACAAGCGGAAAATCATTTGATTAAGTAAGACAGAAGTGGTCAATAACCAAGGATTAACTCTTGCGCAAGAGTATTATCGAATATATAGTTATTTGTTAGAAAATGAAATCGAACTGTACGAACTCTCGAAAGATTCACGATTAAAAAGAATCGATGAACCTCTAATTTAAAAAATAGATGTTACAAGACAATTCCCTTTTTCTTCGTGTAAAATAAATAGCAGCAGGAGGTGAGTCAATGGAGCGAACAATAACGATTCAGGGGACAGGCAAGGTCAGTTCATTACCTGATCAATTGATTTTACTTTTAAGACTAGTCACGCTAGACGAAGACTATAGAAAAAGTGTTGAAAAATCTAGTGAAAAAGCGGAGAGAATCAGTCTTCTTTTTGAAGAACTTGGATTTTTGAAAGAAACGATAAAAACTCGTGCTTTTTTCATCCATACCAAAGAAAAAAGCGTTCTAAAAAATGATCTCTATGAGACAGAAATTATAGGTTATGAAGTCAATCAGACGCTGGAGATTCGGTTTCCATTTGAACAGAGTCGGCTTTCTGCTGTCATACAAGCATTGTCTGCATCGACACTTACGCCAGAGTTGACCATTCAGTTTGCGGTGGAGGATACAAGAGCACTACAGCAACAGCTGATTCAAAGTGTCGCTGCCGATGCTCTTTTTCAAGCAGAATGTCTGGCAGGAGCTGCGGGTCTTTCTTTAGGAGAATTGATTCAGATCAAAAATCAACCCTCAGAGATCACAGGAGTTTCGCCTGTTGATTTTCAGATGGAAGCAAGATCTTTTCAACAATCCGTTCCAAGTATCTCACCGATAGAGATCGAAGAAAAAATGACCGCTACCTTTGTGTGGCAATTAAAATAAAACGAAGATGGGAGCGAAATTCTATGACGAAAGCATTACTGATCGTAAATCCAAGCGCGGGCGGAGAAGAAGCTGAAAATTATGAAGCGCAGGCAACTCAAAAACTGGAGACTTTGTTCCAGGAGGTTGTTGTTAAGCATACAGAAAAAGAGGGCGATGCAACAGCATTTGCTAAAGAGGCAGCTCAGGAACAATGGGACAGTGTTTTTGCAATGGGCGGTGACGGCACGGTCAATGAAGCAATCAGCGGATTGGCTGAAGAAGACTTTCGTCCAAACTTTGGTTTCTTTCCCTTAGGAACAGTCAATGATTTGGCACGTTCTTTGAAGCTCCCGATGGATCCGGAAGAAGCAATCGCACAGCTGGATCTAACACGTAAAACTAAGCTAGATATTGGAAAAATCAATGAGCAATATTTTCAGAATGTCGTTGCGATTGGTACGATCCCAGAGTCGATCAATGATGTCGAGGTAGAAGACAAAACGAAATTCGGCAAGCTGGCTTATTTTATCTCAGGGATCAAAAATGTGATCGCTACTGAATCCTATGATTTTGAACTTATCGTCGATGGTGAAACAAAAAAAGTGACTAGCAGCACGATCATTGTTGGTTTAACAAGTTCCATTGGTGGATTTGAACAATTTTTGTCTGAGGCAGAAGTAGATGATGGCAAATTACATCTGATTTATTTGAAAGATGAATCTCTTTTAGAGACGGTTCAATCCTTGCCTGATTTAGTCAAGGGAGTAGAAAAAAGCACACAAAATATTGGATATCTGACATTTTCTGAAGGAAAGATCGCATTGAAGGATGGAACCCTAGGAACGAATATCGATGGTGACGAAGGACCTGAACTTCCGATCTCACTTCAAATCTTGCCTGCTCATTTAAATGTGTATGCAGGTGAAGGAGATGAATAACTTGTTCATTCGCAAAGCGAAAAGAGAAGATGCCGAAGCATTGTTGCAAATTTATGCTCCTTACGTCAATAAAACGACGATCACTTTTGAATATGAAGTCCCTTCGACGGAAGAATTTGCTCAAAGAATCGAGCAAACACTTCCACGCTATCCTTATTTGATTGCAGAATCAGCGGAGGGGGAGATTCTGGGCTATGCTTATGCAGGAGCTTATAAGACGAGAGCAGCCTATGACTGGTCAGTGGAAACGACGGTATATGTCAAAGAAAATTGTCCAGTAAAAGGTGTAGGGACTCGTTTGTACACGGCATTGGAAGAAGTTCTCAAAGCGCAAAACATCTATCAGTTGATTGCCTGTATCACAGCCGGAAATGCGAAAAGTGTTGGTTTTCATCAAAAGCTAGGCTATCGAGAAGTCGGCGTTTTTCCTCAAGTAGGTTTCAAATTTGATCAGTGGTGTGATGTTCTGTGGATGCAAAAAACGATTCTTGAAGAAGGTGGCAAGCCAAGCCCCATGATCCCCTTTTCAGAAATCGATCTGTATGCTTAACGTTTGAAACGATCGGAGTGCTATCGGTGCTTCGATCGTTTTTTTGGAAAATTGTCGGAATTAAAACGAGTTGGTAATTCTAGGTGATAGCGTTTATAATATAAAGAAAGAGTTGGATGAAGAGGTGGGGTATTTGAGTAAACGAATGGAAAGGATTTATCAATATCTCGTTGATAAGGAAAATAAGTCCTCTGCATTGGATCAGGACGTGTCGGTAACGACGGTGGAAATCGCTGAAGCGTTGCAGATTCAACGAAGCAATGTCAGTAAAGATCTTAATCAGCTTGTTCGAGAAGGTCGATTGATCAAACTGGATGGTCGTCCTGTAGGTTATATGCTGCCCTCAGATACTAGAGATAGTCAAAAAAAATATGTAGCAAGCTACAAAGAAATCCGTCAGCCGAGAAAAAAGAGAGAACCACAACGGGTCTCTTCTTTTGGCAAATCGAACGATATCTTTTCAAGGATTATCGGCATGAGTGGCAGTATGAAAAATGCCGGTGAGCAGGCCAAAGCAGCAATCTTGTATCCACCTAAAGGATTGAATTGTTTGATCACGGGTCCGACAGGCTCGGGGAAAACATTTTTTGCGCATGCCATGTTTCAGTTCGCCCAAGAAAATCAAGTAATCGCTGAAGACAAGGAAATGATTGTCTTTAACTGTGCAGATTATGCAAACAACCCTGAGCTTTTGATGAGTCATCTGTTTGGTTATACAAAAGGTGCCTTTACAGGAGCAGAGAATGAAAAACTGGGTGTGATCGATCAAGCGGATGGAAGCATGCTCTTTTTAGATGAGATTCATCGTTTGCCTCCTGAAGGACAGGAAATGATCTTTTATTTTATGGATCATGGTTCTTATAGTCGGTTGGGTGAAACTGGAAAAAACCATTATGCAGACGTTCGAATCATTGGCGCGACAACGGAGGATCCCAGTTCAGCCTTGTTGGATACCTTCGTTCGCCGGATTCCGATCAACATTCACTTGCCATCCTTTGAGAAACGTCCTGCCAGTGAAAAGCTGGATCTAGTCAAGGTCATGGTCTCTCATGAGGCAAGTCGCATTCAGCGAACGATTTCTTTGACAGAAGATGTTGTGAAAGCGTTGGTCGGCAGTGTGAGCTTTGGTAATATAGGACAGTTGAAATCCAATGTACAGCTAGTATGTGCTCGCGGTTTCTTGAATCATATGCATCAGGCACAAATTGATATCACGCTGGATGATGTGCCAGAGGGGATTCGATCAGGTTTGATCATGCTGGCGAACAATCGGGAGACGGTCATGGAATTGTCTCAAAACTTGGAGTCTAAGCTGATTATTCAACCGAATGAAGATATTTTGAATATTCAGTCGGATTCGTATGAATTACCCTATAATTTATATGACATCATCGGTGACAAAGCAGCGTTGTTAAAAGCCGATGGAGTCGATCAGGAAGCAATCAATCATTTTATTTCGACAGATATCAATGTTCATTTGAAATCTTTTTACAAAGATCACGGCTTCTCGTTTCATGCGGACAACAAATTGAGTGAATTCGTCGACCAAAAGGTTATTGAACTGACCAATCGAGTCTATACCATGGTTCGCAGTCGCTTGAATTATGAATTTCAGCAAAACTTTGTCTATGCGATGAGTTTGCATATCAGTTCATTTTTAAAGAAGATCCAACTGGGGGAAACACGACATACTAATGACAATATCCGTGAAATGGTGGCAGACTATCCAGAGGAATTCAAGGTGGCACAGGAGATCCGTCAATTCATCGGTGAATGGTTCAATGTGACGATTCCAGCAAGCGAAGAATACTATTTAGCTGTCTTGCTAGTCTCTCTCAAGAACAGTACAGCTGAAGGGAAAATTGGTGTGGTCGTGGCAGCTCATGGTAATAGTACCGCAACTAGTATGGTCGATGTAGTAAAACAACTACTAGGTGTCGGGCAGATCGCAGCGGTAGATATGCCACTGGACATGCCACCTAGAGTCGCTTTGGAAAAAATGAAGCAGGCAGTTCTTTCGGTAAATGATGGTAGTGGTGTGCTCCTACTAGTGGATATGGGTTCATTGGCTACCTTCAATGTCGAGATTCAGCGGGAAACGGGTATTTTCGTTCGAACCATCGACATGGTGACGACACCAATCGTCTTGGAAGCTGTTCGTAAGGCGTCTGTATTGGGGACGAGTTTGGAGGAACTGTATGAATCTCTAGAGAACTTTAGAGGTTATAGTCGTTTTGAAGAACTGTCTCATCCAGTCAAGGAGTCCCATCTGCCAAGAGGGATATTAGCGATCTGTGCTTCCGGTGAAGGAACCGCAGAACAGATTAAAAAGACGATCCAAAATGTCCTCGTTAAAAAGCAGATCACAGATGTTGAGATCCTAACACTTTCGGTTTTGGAGATCCAAGAAGCGGTTCCGGAAATCCAAAAGAAATATCAGTTGATCGCAACAACTGGAGTCTTGGATCCAGGATTGCCTGTACCCTTTATTTCTCTGGAAGATTTTGTCATGCAAAATACAGATGAGTTGGTTGATCGTTTGTTGTTTGGGGATTACTTACTTCAAACCGGTAGTGTTGCTTTGGACCTTGAGGAAACGAAAGAAGTTTGTGTGAAGTTCCTTGAAAAAAGTTTTACTTTTCTGAATCCGAAAAAAATGATCGATCCTTTGTGGCAGTTTACATCAGATATTATGAATACCTGGGGAATTCCCAGTGATGAAAAAGGTTTTCGAATCAATTTCCTGCTACATGTAGCAGGAATGTTGGAACGAGTTTTATTGAATCAGCCATTAACAGGAACAGAAAAAGAAGAGAAGACAGCTCTTGAGTCTGAAGAGTACGAACAACTTCATGTCCATGTCTTGTCCTTGGGTCGCACACTAAACTTAATGATTCCACTTATTGAAGAGTATTATCTGTTAACGATGATTCAGAGACAGAAAACAAATTAAAACAGAAAAGATACACTAAAATGATACACTTTTTATTCTGTATTGTTTTAGTGTATCTTTTTTTAGTTGTTAAAAAAGATTAAATCAACTAGTGTATTATTTTGAGTTGGCACGCTTCTTGCTTTTATTAAAGTGTTAAGGGGAGGTGGATTTTTGAACAACAGTTAAATTGGAATAGGCAGGAGGCGAGAAGAAGGATGGAGATTCGATTGGCTCGCATCGATGACCGTTTGATTCATGGACAGGTAGCCACAACATGGGCAAAACAGACCGGAATCAATCGTATCATTGTTGTAAGCGATGAAGTAGCGGAGGATTCATTACGAAAATTCTTGCTACAGGAAGCGGCACCCCCGGGTATCACAGCAAATATCGTGACTGTAAAAAAGATGTTGGAAGTCTACAATGATCCATTGTTTATCAGTCAAAAAGCTATGCTATTATTTACAAATCCTCAAGAAGTGGAATCACTAGTCAACGGAGGAGTAAAATTACATTCATTGAATATCGGCGGTATGCGTTTTACGAACGGGAAAAGAATGATCACTAATTTTGTGTCGATCGATGATCAGGATGCAGCTTCTTTTCGATTTTTAGCCAGTCAGGAGATCGAGCTTGAGATCCGTAAAGTACCGACTGACCGCAAAGTCTATCTAATGGATCTGTTGGAAAAATGATACAGGTTGATTCAATGGAATCAACAAGAACAAAGAATTTTAGAAAATAGGAGGTAAGAAGATGGTAGGAATTATCCTAGCAAGTCATGGCGATTTCGCTAAAGGGATCTTACAGTCAGGAGCAATGATTTTCGGAGAACAACAAAATGTTGCGGCTTGTGTATTAGAGCCTAGTGAAGGACCAGACGATATCAAAGCAAAAATGCAAGAAGCGATCAATTCATTTGATGATCAGGAAGAAGTACTTTTCTTGGTTGATCTTTGGGGCGGAACGCCATTCAATCAGGCGAACAGTCTTCTGGAAGACCACAAAGACAAATGGGCCATTGTTTCTGGTATGAATTTACCAATGGTGATCGAATCATACGCATCTCGTTTTTCAATGAATACAGCACATGAGATCGCAGCGGCGATTTTGGGTACTGCAAAAGATGGTGTGAAGGTAAAACCTGAAGAACTTGAGCCAGAAGTTGCAGCTCCTGCAGCGCAAGAAGCAGAAGTACCACAAGGGGCACTTCCTCCAGGTACAGTTGTTGGTGATGGCAAGATCAAATATGTACTTGCACGTATCGATTCTCGTTTGTTGCATGGTCAAGTAGCGACAGCTTGGACGAAAGCAACACAACCGACACGAATCATTGTTGTATCAGATGCCGTAGCTAAAGACGATTTGCGTAAGCGATTGATCCAGCAGGCAGCTCCTCCAGGTGTCAAAGCCGACGTGGTGCCGATCAGCAAAATGATTGAAGTGGCAAAAGATCCTCGTTTTGGCGCAACTAAGGCATTGCTTTTATTTGAAAACCCAGAAGATGTTGCGACAGCAGTAGAAGGCGGCGTTGAGATCGAAGAAGTCAACGTTGGTTCAATGGCTCACTCGACAGGAAAAGTTGTAGTAAACAAAGTGTTGTCAATGGGAACAGAAGATGTTGCAGCGTTTGAAAAATTGAAAACATTAGGCGTTACATTTGATGTACGTAAAGTACCAAATGATTCAAAAGCGAATTTAGATGAACTTCTAAATAGAGCGAAAAATGAATTAAAATAAGAAAATACATTGAACTAGGAGGTTTATCATGTCAGATTTAAATATTATCCAAATGATACTAGTTGTCCTTGTTGCTTTTCTAGCTGGTATGGAAGGGATCTTGGATGAATTTCAATTCCATCAACCATTAGTGGCATGTACATTGATTGGCTTGGTAACAGGTAATTTAACAGCGGGAATCATGTTAGGTGGTTCTCTACAAATGATCGCATTAGGTTGGGCAAATATCGGAGCAGCAGTTGCGCCCGATGCAGCGTTAGCTTCAGTTGCCGCAGCAATTATTTTAGTTTTAGGTGGACAGGGTTCTGCTGGTATCCCATCTGCGATCGCAATTGCGATTCCGTTGGCAGTTGCTGGTTTGTTCTTGACGATGATCGTTCGTACCTTAGCTGTACCGATCGTTCATATGATGGACGCAGCTGCAGAAGAAGGAAACTTTAGAAAAATCGAAGTGTTGCAAATTTTAGCTATTTGTATGCAAGGGGTACGTATCGCGATTCCAGCTGGTGCGCTACTATTTATTCCTGCACCTGTTGTTCGTGGCGCATTGGAATCCATGCCTGCATGGTTGACAGATGGAATGGCAATCGGTGGTGGAATGGTCGTTGCCGTTGGTTATGCACTCGTTATCAACATGATGGCAAGTAGAGAAGTATGGCCTTTCTTTATCCTTGGATTCGTTATTGCTGCTCTTTCAGAAATTACGCTTATTGGTTTAGGTGCGATCGGTGTGGCATTTGCCTTGATCTACTTGCACCTGTCTAAAGTGGGCGGTTCGTCAAATGGTGGAGGCGGAGGCAACTCAGGCGATCCTCTAGGCGATATTCTGAACGACTATTAATCTTTCAAAGGAGGAAAAGGAAAAATGGCAGAAGAAAAAATTCAATTAACGAAAAGAGACCGATTAGCTGTTGCTTGGCGTTCAACATTTATTCAAGGTTCATGGAACTATGAGCGTATGCAAAACGGCGGGTTTGCTTTTTCGATGATTCCTGCACTTAAAAAATTATATAATACAAAGGAAGAACGTACAGATGCGTTGAAACGTCATTTGGAGTTCTTTAACACACACCCATACATTGCTTCTCCAATTCTTGGAGTAACTCTGGCACTGGAAGAAGAACGTGCAAACGGCGCACCAGTAGATGATGTAGCGATCCAAGGGGTAAAAGTCGGAATGATGGGGCCATTGGCCGGTATCGGCGATCCGGTTTTCTGGTTCACCGTTCGTCCAATGCTTGGGGCGCTAGGTGCGTCACTTGCGATGGGGGGAAATATTTTAGGTCCAATCATCTTCTTCGTTGCATGGAACTTGATTCGTTGGGGATTCATGTGGTATACACAGGAATTTGGTTACAAAGCAGGTTCAGCGATCACAGACGATTTGTCTGGCGGTTTGTTGCAGGATGTCACTAAAGGTGCTTCGATCTTGGGGATGTTTGTACTGGCAGCCCTCGTTCAGCGGTGGGTAAATATCAGCTTTGCTCCAACCGTTTCTGAAGTTGAACTGCAGCCAGGTGCTTATATCGAATGGGATCAAGTAGAAATGACTGGTCAAGGACTACAAAATGTCTTTGGTGAGGTTGCTTCAGGAAAAGCTTTATCTAATATCCAAGTAACAACATTGCAAGACAATCTGGATCAGTTGATTCCTGGTCTGGCTGGTCTATTACTAACCTTGTTGTGCATGTGGTTATTGAACAAAAAGGTTTCTCCGATCGTGATCATTCTTGGACTATTCGTTGTAGGTATTCTAGGACATCTTGTAGGTATTTTTTAAACATTAGAAAAAACCAGATTAAGACTCTTCTTAGTCTGGTTTTCTACATAGCTCGCTTAAGAGAGTAAAAAAAGTTATACTTAAGCAAAACAAGAGATGGGGGAACACAATGGTTCAATCGTTAAATACTAAAGTAGACCTAGTGATGGATGGGACTGCGTTTACAGGACTGACAGATTATGGAAAAGTCATGGTCGGTGATAAAGGTTTTGAATTTTATCATGCAAGAGATCCTCGAAAATATATTCAGATTCCCTGGGAGGAAGTAGATTATGTGATTGCTTCTGTACTGTTCAAAGGTAAATGGATCCCAAGATATGCAGTTCAGACAAAACGCAATGGCACGTATACGTTCTCTTCTAAAAAACCGAAAGTCGTTTTGCGTGCAGTCCGAGAATATGTTGATCCTGAACGCATGGTTCATTCATTGAGCTTTTGGGATGTAGTCAAGCGCGGCGTGCGTTCTTTGGGTAAGAAAAAGTAAGTTATTGTTATTTTAACTCAATGGTTATTGTTTTGTGGCTATTTGTATTTGTGATAAACTAATTGTAACAAATACAAGGAGGTGCTTCGTATGCATTGGTTATGGGTACTGATTGTAGGTGCTGTGATCGGGATGATTGCTGGAGCAATCGTCGGTGAAAAACGAGGTTGTATTTTTAATATTATTGCAGGAATTATCGGTTCATCGATTGGTGAAAGTTTATTCAACAGCTGGGGTCCCACCGTGGCAGGTATGGCGATCATACCGTCTGTGCTAGGTGGAATCATCTTCGTAGCAGTAGTATCTTTCTTCTTCGGAAGAAGTAAATAGAAAATGTAAGGTTACTATTTACAGTCGATTTTGCATAGTAACGTTTCACTGCGAGCAGGTCTTGCTTAAGGTCGACCGTGGAACCGTCTTGAGCCTGTAGTCTCAAGACTTTCAAGCTTCAAAGAGTCAGTAGCCAATAAAATCGGCAACTGACTCTAATTCACTTTGAATTCTGAGCACGGCGACAACGCAAGCCCTACTCTTCGTTACACTAAGAGATACTTCTATATGAATAACTTTTACGATGAAAGTAGTAGATGTTTATGCTTAGCGAAATGAAACAACAAGGCTGCGATGTCACCGTGTTGAAGAGCCAATGTGAATTACTGGAACTGGTCGCTTGAGCGATTAGTTCCAGTTTGGAGCTTGGCAGACTTGAGACTTTAGGCTCAAGTTGGTCTAACGGTCGACAAAAGCAGACTTCGTTGTGTAGTGAAGCGATTCTAGTAAAAATAAAGTAACTGTAAATGGTAAAAGACAAGCGGAGTTGCTTGTCTTTTTTGATATCTTCTCTTTTCGCTTAGAGAAGAAGTTTGTTATAATAGACAGTGAAATCAAATGGAAAGAAGGAATTGATAGATGTTACGTGTACAGAAGTTGCGAGAACAAATGAGAAAAGAAGAAGTGGATGGCTTCTTAGTAACAAGTCCCTATAATCTTCGCTATTTGACCAATTTTACTGGGACGACTGGCTTAGCTGTGATCACTCTGGACAAAGCCTTTTTTGTAACGGATTTTCGTTATACTGAGCAAGCGGCAAAACAAGCAGAGGGATACGAGATCGTTAAAAATACTGGTCCTATTTTTGAAGAAGTGGCAAAAATCTGTGAACAGGAAGAAATCAATGCGTTGGCTTTTGAAGAGTCCTTTATCAGTTTTGCTGAATATACAGTGCTGGAAGACTTGATTGAGGAAAGTGCACTTGTACCAATCTCAGGTATAATTGAGGACTTAAGAGAAATCAAGGACGAAGAAGAAGTTGCTACGATTCAGCAAGCTTGCCATATCGCAGATCAGGCATTCGATCATATTTTAAAAATGGTTCGCCCAGGTATGACGGAGATCGAAGTTGCCAACCAAATGGATTTCTTCATGCGCTCTTTAGGTGCTTCCGGGGTATCTTTTGAGACAATCGTTGCCAGTGGTGTTCGGTCAGCGATGCCCCATGGTGTTGCCAGCGAGAAGGTCATTGAACAAGGTGATTTGATCACATTAGATTTTGGTTGTTATTACAATGGCTATGTCTCTGACATGACCCGTACCTTTTCGATCGGTGATCCGGGAGAAAAATTAAAAGAAATTTATCAAATTGTCTTGGAAGCACAGTTGAAAGTGATCGAAGCAGCCAAACCAGGGATCACTGGGATCGAGCTGGATGCTGTTGCTCGTGATCACATTGCTTCATTTGGTTACGGTGAAGCCTTTGGTCATTCAACTGGTCATGGGATCGGTTTGGAGATCCATGAAGGTCCCAACGTGTCCTTCCGTGCTGAAAAACGTTTTGTACCAGGCAATGTAATCACAGACGAACCAGGGATCTATTTGCCAGGAATCGGCGGTGTTCGTATTGAAGATGATCTATTGATCACAGAAACAGGAAACAAGATCCTGACCCATTCTCCAAAAGAGCTGATTATCCTGTAAAATCGTACGGATTTCGCATAGACAGAAAGAGTTTTTATAGCTTATCCCTGGATTAAATGATAAACTAGAAACGAAGTTCAGGTTTGTTCTCCACTTGAAAACAGTGGCAGGGATTGTTGGATGACGCTCAACAGATGATTTTGAACTACAGTTTTTAGTGGTGTCAGGGTACCTCAAATATCAACTAAAAAGAGTTGAACGTATTCAGAGATGGAGGAATTTAGAATGGTCGATAAAAAAGATTTCGTATTAGATGCCAATCAAGAATTAGGAGAAATCGTTATTGCTCCTGAAGTGATTGAAGTAATCATTGGTATTGCAGCTTCGAAGGTAGAAGGTGTCTACCGTATGCAAGGGACATTTGCAAACAATGTTACTGAACTATTGGGTCGATCTGCTTATGGTAAAGGTGTTTATCTGGAAGCAGATGAAGCAGGACTGAAGGTGGATGTCTACACTTATATGAAGTACGGTGTCTCTGTTCCTAAAGTAGCAATGGAGATTCAAAAACGTGTGAAAGAACAGGTACTGTTCATGACAGATGTTGATTTGTCGGAAGTCAATGTGCATATTGTTGCCGTTGTTCCTGAAAAAACAGAACAGTTGAACTTAGAAGAATTATTTGGAAATGACGAGGACGAAAATGAGTAAAGAGTTATCCAGACATGAAATAAGACAGATGGCTGTTCAGGCCCTGTTCCCATTGGATTTTAATCAGGATTTGACGAAGCAGGATGCAATCATCCATGCAATCGCATTAGAGCATGAAGAGATGGTCGATGAAGAGCAAGAAAATTTTGTGCCGACTTATCTGGACTTGCTAGTTACAGGTGTTTGTGAGTACAAGGCCTCCTTGGATGAAGTCGTTCAAAAGCATCTACGCCGTGGATGGACATTGAAGCGTTTATCTAAAATGGATGTGACGATCCTGCGCATCGCTTTGTTTGAAATGCTTCATGTTGACAATGTGCCTAACAAAGTAGCCTTGAATGAAGCGATTGAATTAGCTAAAACATTTAGTGATGATCAATCACGTAAATTTATCAATGGGATTCTATCAACAGTGAATAATGAACTGGAAGCTAGCGAATAAGCTAGCTTTTGTTCTTGGAAAAAGTAGCGGAAGAGAACCGAACATTCTCTAGAAAGTTTCAGTAAATGAATCCTGAGAACTGTCTCTCAAAATCGAGCTATGCTAAAATAATAAAAAATACAAGGGGGCTGTGCAACAATGGGTGTATTGATCAATGGAAAAGAATTGGCAGAAAAGATGCAAGAGGAAATTCGTTTAGAGGTCCAACAACTGAAAGAAAAAGGACTTCAACCGGGTTTGGTCGTTTTATTAGTAGGAGAAAATCCAGCTAGTCAGACCTATGTAAAAAATAAGGAACTGGCAGCACAACGTATCGGAATCCATTCCAAAGTAGAGCGTTATCCAGAGGCTATTACGGAAGAAGATCTATTGGCTGAAATTGAAAGATACAATCAAGATCCAGCTTTTCATGGGATTCTAGTACAGCTTCCTTTACCTGCACATATCGATGAAGAGAAGGTCTTGCTGGCAATCGACTCTAAAAAAGATGTCGATGGTTTCCATCCGATGAATCTAGGGAAATTATTTGCTGGATCACCAGAAATGATTCCTTGCACACCCTACGGCATTATGAAAATGTTTGAGGCGTATGGGATTGATTTAGAAGGAAAGAATGCTGTGGTGATCGGACGAAGTAACATTGTCGGCAAACCAATGGCACATTTACTGCTGGCTGAAAATGCAACAGTGACGATGACGCATTCACGAACTAAAAATCTTCCAGAGGTTGCCAAACAAGCGGACGTCTTAGTTGTAGCGATTGGTCGCGGACATTTTGTGACTAAAGAGTTCGTCAAAGAAGGTGCAGTCGTGATCGATGTCGGTATGAACCGTAGCCCTGAAGGCAAACTGATCGGAGATGTGAAGTTTGATGAGGTGGAACCAATTGCCGGTTACATCACACCGGTTCCTAAAGGTGTCGGTCCAATGACGATCACGATGTTGATGCTACAAACCGTTGAAGCAGCTAAACGTCAAGAGCAGGATCCAGCATAGTACTGAACACAGAAAAAGAGGAGTTGCTAGACAAAATGGCACAGCAGTATTTATCTGTTACGGCATTGACGAAGTATCTAAAACGTAAATTTGATGTAGATCCTTATCTAGAGCGAGTTTTCTTGACTGGGGAGATCTCCAACTTTCGTTTGCGTCCGAATCACCAGTATTTCAGCTTGAAAGACGATCGAGCGAAAATCTCGGCGATCATGTTCAAAGGAGCGTTTGATAAGTTGACCTTTAAGCCTGAAGAGGGAATGAAGGTCATGGCTGTCGGACGTATTTCTTTGTATGAAGCGAGTGGAAATTACCAGATTTATATCGAACATATGGAGCCTGATGGGATCGGGGCTTTGTATCAAGCGTACGAACAATTAAAAGAAAAATTAGACAAAGAAGGACTATTTCGGGCGCCTAAAAAAAACTTGCCGAGATATCCAAAACGGATCGCTGTCTTGACGAGTCCCAGTGGTGCAGTCATTCGTGACATCATCACGACGGCTCGCAGACGCTATCCGATCGCACAGATCGTCTTGTTTCCAACGGTCGTTCAGGGAGACAAAGCGGCAGATGATGTGGTTCGAAATATTGCCCGTGTGGAAGCAGCTGGGGATTTTGATACAATGATCCTCGGACGTGGAGGTGGCTCAATCGAAGATCTTTGGCCTTTCAATGAGGAGCGGGTAGCACGAGCGATTTTTGACGCGCGAACGCCGGTCATCTCCTCTGTGGGGCACGAAACAGATACGACGATCGCGGACTTGGTGGCTGATGTTCGGGCAGCGACACCGACTGCTGCGGCAGAATTGGCGGTCCCTTTACTGTCGGAAGAGCTTTTGCGGATCGAAGAACGACAAACACGTTTGCAGCAGGCTTTTGTCCGTCAGTTACAGCGCAAAGATGAGCGCTATCAACGCATCCGAAATTCCTATATCTTCCGACAGCCGGAACGTTTGTATGAGGCACAATCTTTAAAGCTGGATCAACTGCAACAACGCATGATACAGCAGATGCAAACCTTGCGCTATGAAAAGGAACGAGAAGCCAATCAAATGATCCACCGTTTGGAGCAGGTAGTCCCGACGAATCGTGTCAGAGAGTCAGATCAGCAAGTCCGTTATTTATCGGAACGTTTAAACAAGCAGATCCGATTGATTTTTGATGACAAGCAACGTCAATTTCAGCAAGCGATCCAAGCTCTTGATTTACTAAGTCCGTTAAAAATCATGGGACGAGGATACAGCTATACGACGAAAGAAGCTGTCGTCAAATCGGTTCATGAATTGACGGTCGGCGATCAATTAGATATCCATTATCAAGATGGACAAGCCAAGGTAGAAGTTTTGGAGATCAAAGAAGAAGACGCCGACTAAGCAAAGTTAGTTAGCAGATTGTTTGAAAAGGAGGGATAGTATGTCAAATCCGACATTTGAAGCATCGTTACAGGAGTTGGAACAGATCGTCACTCGTTTAGAGCAAGGCGATGTCCCCTTAGAGGAGGCTCTAACTGCTTTCCAAAAAGGGATGGAATTGAGTAAGCAGTGTAAGGATACACTAGCAAAAGCAGAAACAACCTTAACAAAGATGATGACCGAAGCGAATGAAGAAGTTCTTTTTGAAGAGGAAGAAAAATGAGTAAACTAAACGATTTTCGGAAAGAAACAATCTCAAAAACAGAAGCAGTAATGCTTGATTTTATTCGTGAATCAACTAGTGATGAACAGTTGAAAGAAAGTATGCTGTATTCACTTGCGGCAGGTGGTAAAAGAATTCGACCGTTGCTGCTCGTGACAACCTTAAATGCTTTTCAAACAAAGGATGTATCTGGTGCATATCAAGCAGCAGCTGCGCTGGAAATGATTCATACCTACTCGCTGATCCATGATGATCTACCTGCGATGGACGACGATGATCTGAGACGTGGTAAGCCAACCAATCATAAGGTTTTTGGTGAAGCAACGGCTATTTTAGCAGGAGACGGTTTATTGACAGCGGCCTTTGAGTCGTTGAGCATTGCTGAGATCGATCCAGAAAAGAAAATCTCTTTGTTACAGCTTTTAACAAAGGCAGCAGGAACACAAGGGATGGTTGCGGGTCAATCAGCTGATATGCAAGCAGAAGGCAAAAAAATTCCATTGGATGAGCTAGTGAGTATCCATCAGCGCAAAACAGGTGCTTTGATTCGTTTTGCAGTAGTTGCAGGTGGAATTCTTGCCGATCAGCCACAGGAGATTCTGGCTTCTTTGGATCAGCTAGCCAAGCATTTGGGTCTGGCTTTTCAGATTCGAGATGATTTGCTGGATGTGGTTGGTACGACGGAAGAATTGGGAAAAGAAGCACATCGTGATCAACTGCTGGAAAAGAGTACCTATCCAGGTTTGCTTGGTTTAGAAGGGGCAAAAGAAGCCTTGACCAGTGAACTTCAAGCTGCCGATGATCTGCTGACGGAATTGTCTGATAAGATGAAGGATCCTTCACTTCTGGGTGAGGTACTTTCGTTATTTCGTTTATAAAAAGAAAGAGGAACAACATGAAAAAAGAACGTGTAGACGTTTTGGCCTTCCAACAAGGTCTATTTGAAACAAGAGAACAGGCCAAGCGTGGGGTGATGGCGGGTCTGGTCTATGTGGAAAAAAATAATGAACGCTTAGATAAACCAGGAGAAAAGATACCTGTTGAGACGGCTTTGAAAGTTAAGGGACAGAAGCTTCCATACGTCTCTCGTGGTGGTTTGAAATTAGAAAAAGCTTTAAAAATCTTTGAGCTTACTCTTCAGAACAAGATCGTCTTGGATATTGGTGCTTCAACTGGCGGATTTACAGATGTTGCACTGCAAAACGGTGCAGTCAGAAGTTATGCTTTAGATGTTGGCTACAATCAGCTGGCCTGGAAAATTCGTCAGGATCCCCGGGTGACCGTCATGGAGAGGACCAACTTTCGTTATTGCCAACCAACAGATTTTACTGAAGGGGTACCGGAAGCAGCAACAATCGATGTATCTTTTATCTCGTTAAAGCTGATGCTACCACCTTTGCATGCGATTTTAGCAGATAGAGGGGATGTCATGGCTCTGATCAAACCCCAATTTGAAGCAGGCAGAGAGTTTGTCGGGAAAAATGGGATCGTTCGTGACCCTAAAACGCATCAAGCGGTCCTTGAGGATATCCTACAATTTGCGATCAAAGAAAATTACGATGTGCAAAACTTGAGTTATTCTCCAATTACTGGAGGAGAGGGTAACATCGAGTTTATCGTTCATTTGCAAAAAAGTGATACACAAGGAATATCGGCAGAGACCGTTGATATTCAACAGGTAGTTGCAGAAGCTCATCAGCAGCTGGATAAATAAAAAAGAAAAGTAGTTGTATAGTGAATACTAAAAATTAGCTTTCGTGGCTCAGCTTTTAGATATCACTATATTTTTTCTGCTCTTTTTTTGATTGTAGAAAATGAGTAAAAATACGCTCTTTTTACATTGCTTTTGTTTTTAGTAAGTCCTTTCATTCTGTTGGAAAATAAGCTATGATAAGTAGGAATTCAACTAGGAGGAAAGCAAGATGAGAAAAAAAGAACGCCATCGTTTGATCACACGCTTGTTAACAGAGCATGATATTCAAAAACAAGAAGAGTTTGTTGGTTTCTTGGAACAAAAAGGTGTCTACGTCACCCAAGCAACGATCTCAAGAGACATCAAGGAATTGAAACTGATCAAAGTTCCTTCTGCATCTGGCGGCTATCGCTATGGTCTACCACTGGAATCCAGTGAGGATGTGGAAGAAAAATTAGATAAATTGTTACGAAATGCTTTTCTAACAGTGGATCAAATGGATAAATTTGTCATTCTGCGAACGCTGCCCGGAAACGCTTCGGCGATCACGAATTTGATCGAAAAACGTTACAAAGAGGAACTGTTTGGGACATTGAATGATGACGATAATATTCTAATGATCACACGAACAGAAGAGGGCAGAGAGACCTTGTTCCAAGCCTTTCAAAAATACAGTCGTTAGGAGTGAATGGTATGCTTCTGGAACTAACTATTGAGAATTTTGCAATTATTCCAAGGCTTCATCTAGCGTTTTATCAAGGAATGACGGCATTGACTGGAGAAACGGGTGCTGGTAAATCGATTATTATTGATGCGATGGGTTTATTGGCTGGTAGCCGTAGCTCCAGTGATTATATTCGTCAGGGAGCAGAAAAATGCCTGCTGGAAGGACTCTTTGAAATGCCGGATCAGCCAGGCTTTTCTCAAGTGCTGGATGAATTAGGAATTGATCATTCGGAGGATTTTTTGATTGTTCAGCGAGACATGGCGATTTCTGGAAAAAGCATCTGTCGGGTAAATGGGCGAATCGTTACACTGGCTAATTTACGACGGATCGGTATGTATTTAGTTGATATCCAGGGACAGAATGATCATCAGGAATTGTTGCAGCCGGAAAGACATCTGGCATTACTGGATGGGTTTGGTTCAGAAGAATTTAAGCAGCAGCTGACAACTTTTGAAAAAAAATACTCAGTCTTTAGACAGCTTGAAAAGCAAGTACGTAAAATTCAAGAAAACGAGCAATCCTATGTTCAACGGATCGATATGCTGAAGTTTCAGCAAGAGGAGATCGAGCAGGCAGACCTGCAGCCAAATGAAGAAGAGCTATTGATCGAAGAACGTGACAAGTTGAGTAATTTTCAAAAAATCGTAGATGCCTTGGCTAAAAGCTATGGAGTCCTTTCATCTGAATCTGAGAGTAATAGCTTAGATGGTGTTAGTGTTGCTCTTACGGAGGTACAAGGAATTGCTCATTTAGATCTTGAGTTCGAACAGATTAGTGAAAATATCCAAAGTGCTTACTATTTATTGCAGGATGCCGCCAGTGATATTTCCCGTCAGCTTGATCATTTGGAACTTGACGAAGAACGACTGGAAGAAATCATGTTGCGCTTGGAGATCATTCGTCAATTGAAACGTAAATATGGAGAGTCGATCCCCGCTATTCTAAGTTATTATGAGGAAATCTCAGAAGAACTCGCAGAAGCGACTATTACTGAGGGACAACTGGAAGAACTAGAACAGCGGCTGGAGAAACAGAGTAATGAAATTTGGCAGTTGGCTGAAAGGCTGCACAGCCATAGAAAAGAACTTGCTCGTCGTTTGGAAAAAGAGATCCTGCAGGAATTAGCAGAACTATATATGGAAAATACTCAGTTTGAAGTTCATTTTCATTCAGAGAAATCATTGAAGGAAACTGGCTTCGATCAGGTAGAATTCTATTTGACGACCAATCCGGGAGAACCGTTGAAACCATTGGTCAAAGTTGCCTCTGGTGGAGAGCTGTCAAGAATTTTGCTGGCGCTGAAGACGATCTTTTCTAAAGAACAAGGGATGACAAGCATCGTTTTTGATGAAGTGGATACCGGAGTAAGTGGTCGAGTAGCACAGGCTATTGCTGAAAAAATCGCTAAAATTGCCTATAATTCTCAAGTTTTGTGTATTACCCATCTGCCTCAAGTTGCGGCAGTCGCTGACTATCAGTACTTCATTTCCAAAGAAATCAAGCACGGACGAACAGAAACCAAAGTCGTCCAGTTGAAAAAAGAAGAGCGGATCGATGAAATTGCTCGCATGCTTTCAGGAGCCGAAATCACGAGTCTGACACTAGAACACGCGAAAGAGCTTCTGGTGACGGCAAGAAAATCAGTATGACAGAAAAAAGGTCTGAGAAATCACTCAGACCTTTTGCTATGAATATCATTGTTTCAATTTTATGAAAATGCCGCAAGTGCACTTAAAAGTGCTGTTCCAATCGTAGCAATCAACATTGTCCAAATCACGATCTTGGTGATTTTTGAAAACGTACTTGTTTTTTTCTTTTCGTTCATTTCATGTCATCCTTTTTAATTGATAGTGATAGTTTACAACCATTAAGTAAATAACTCAAGGTTTGACTACTGAAAAATATTTATTGAAAGAGATTTTCTTACAATTCTCTCAGTGAAGTGAGCAACCTTGCTGTAAGTAATCAGGAAGGTTAAGATTTTTGTTAGATCTTTACCTGAGTAGTCTAGACAAGCTTTTAACTGTTAGAATGGTAAGAAGAGGGAGGTAAAAACTTTTAAAAAACTTTCCTTAAATATAGTACAAAATTTTAAGAAAACTGAAACATCTATGTAATGAAGATACAGTATAGTAACCCTAGTTGTAAAGAAAGGATTTATTGGTATGACAACATTTTCCCCTGTTTTTTTGTTCTGGTATATTTTCCCGGTCATTGTACTTTTTGCAGCACGTCTGCTAGTATCCGTTTTTTCTTTGGATAAGCGCTTCCGTATTAAAGCACCGGATTTATCTGTCCCATTTTTACTTTATGGGATCCACCAGCTGTCAGTAGCCACATTCCCAAGCTCTATTTTCCCGTATTTTTTATTGTCTCTATTTTTATTAGGTATGGGTCTGGCATTTTTTCATGCTTATTTTTATGACGAAATCAAATACGACCGTTTTTTTAAAATGTATTGGCGCTCGGTTTTTTTACTTTCAATCGTCTTATATTTGGTGCTGATCATTTTAAATATTCTTTCTGTACTATAGCATATAGCCCTTAAAGTTTTCTTAAAAACTTTTTAAAGGATAGAATTCCCTGCAAAGTCTTTTTGGTAAGAATAAGTCAGAAAACTTCCCGCCCATTTTTGCATAAATTGTGGTAGAAAGTGGGGGATTGTGGTAGACTGTGAATATCAGGTGGTGACTGGAGGGGTTTATCGATGTTTATGGGCGAATTTCAACACTCAATCGATGCAAAAGGCCGACTCATCGTACCATCCAAACTTAGAGAAAAACTCGGAGAAAAGTTTGTGGTGACACGTGGGTTAGATGGCTGTTTATTTGGCTACCCTCTGCCAGAATGGGAAAAATTGGAAGAAAAATTGAACGAAATGCCTCTTGCAAAAAAAGATGCACGTACTTTTGTTCGCTTCTTCTATTCTGCTGCCACTGAATGTGAAATTGACAAACAGGGTCGAATCAATATCCCGGTTACTCTTAGAAATCATGCAAACTTACAAAAAAGCTGTGTGATCATTGGAGTTTCCAATCGAATTGAGATTTGGGATGAGGAACGCTGGAGTGCATTTTCGACAGAAGCTGAAGAGAATTTTGATGAGATCGCCGAAACAATGATTGATTTTGGCTTATAGAAAGAGGCAATCAAATGGTAGTGTTTCAACATTACACCGTCATGAAAAAAGAGACAGTTGATGGACTAGCCATCAAACCTAATGGTATCTATGTGGACTGTACCCTTGGTGGTGCGGGACACAGTGAATATATTTTACAGCAATTGAATAAAGAAGGTCACTTGTATGCCTTTGATCAGGATCAACATGCGATCGATTTTGCAGCCGAGAGATTGGCTCCGTATATCGAAAAAGGTCAAGTTACCTTTATTAAAAGAAACTTTCGCTATTTAAAAGAAGAATTGAATAAATTGGGTGTTACTCAAGTCGATGGTATTTTGTATGACTTGGGTGTGTCCTCACCACAGCTGGATGAAGCAGAACGTGGTTTCAGTTATCATCAGGATGCACCGCTGGATATGCGAATGGATCAAACAGCATCCTTATCGGCTTACGAGGTTGTCAATAGCTTTGAGTACCATGAGCTAGTGAAAATTTTCTTTCGTTATGGTGAAGAAAAATTTTCTAAGCAAATCGCTCGCGCAATCGAACGTATTCGTGCGGATAAACCAATTGAAACGACAGGAGAACTGGTAGAAGTCATTAAAACGGCCATTCCAGCCCCTGCTCGAAGAAAAGGCGGACATCCCGCAAAACGTGTCTTTCAGGCGATTCGTATCGCTGTGAATGATGAATTGGGTGTTGTCGAGGATTCTTTGGAACAAGCGATCGAACTGTTAAAGAAAAATGGACGTATCAGTGTGATTACCTTCCATTCTCTGGAGGATCGCATCGTTAAAAGTATGTTCAAAGAATACAGTACGATGAAGGATCTACCACCGGGACTTCCGGTTATCCCAGAAGAATTTCAACCAGAATTAAAAGTGATCACTCGCAAACCGATCCTCCCTTCTGAGCAAGAGCTGGAAGAGAACAATCGGTCCCGCAGTGCCAAGTTGCGAATCGCAGAAAAACTAAAAGAAAAGGAGTTGTAAGAATGGCAGAATTAAAAGTACATGAAATACCGTACGACATTGAAGAAGAAGCGATTCAACCCGTTGCTTCCGAACATTCTCACACTCCAGAACGTCCAGAAGTAGTGGTCGTTCCTTTGTCCCCTTCTCGTAAACTGAACCGAATCAGCAAAATGGAGAAATGGCTAACTTTAGTTTTGATCGCAGCACTGATTGGTTTAGGATTGGTCATGATCAATCTGCGTACAACGATCAGCAAGGTAGAGCAGGATATTTCTATTATTCAAGATGGAGTGACGAAAAACGAAGCAGAGATTCTTCAATTGGAACAAGAGAAAAGTGAGTTGTCTAAAAGTGAACGCATTCGTGAGATAGCCGAGGAGAAAGGCTTGACGATCACTAGTGACAATTTAAGGAAAGTGAAGAAGTAAATGCGAATGATAGAAAAAATGAAGCAGTACTTTAAAAAGAAAAATTTGTCTACAATGAACAATCGCAAAAAAGTAGGAATTATTCTCTTTGCTACGAGTATTGGATTGTTCTTTTTGTTTGCCACACGATTAAGTTATATCGTTCTTGTGGGTAAAGTAGGAAAGACTTCTTTGGAAACTAAGACACAATCATTGTATCAAGGTAGCCAAGTAGTCAAAGCGAAGCGTGGCACGATCTATGACCGTAATGGTGTTCCGATTGCTGAGGATGCAACTTCTTATTCTATGTATGCCGTGTTGGACGAATCTTATGTTAGTGGGAAAGACGAGGAAGGCAATGACATTAAATTGTATGCGGAGCCTGAAAATTTTGACGCATTAGCTGAGATTGCTTCTACTGTTTTAGATGGCAAAATTAGCAAGAAGAGAATGCTCGAGGTATTGAAGCAAGGAATAAAAAATGGAGCCTGGCAGGTAGATATTCCCAATGGCAGAAATATTACTTTGCAAGAAAGACAAGCAATCAACGATGCGATGGAAAAAGAGGGGATCACCGGGTTGTACTTTAACGAGCATCCTTCTCGAATTTATCCTAATGGAACGTTTTCTTCTCACTTGATTGGCTATGCAGATATTCAAGTCGAAGACAATCAAGAAGAGCTGAATGGCGTGATTGGTTTAGAGCAAGTCTACAATGATGTGTTGAAAGGAAAAGACGGACAAGTCATCTTTCAAAAGGACAATTACCAAAATCCACTCCCTGGGACAACCGCTGAGTTGGAACCAGCTGAGGACGGGCAGGATATCTACGTGACGCTGGACAGTCGTTTGCAAAGCTATTTGGAAACACTGATGACGGACGCTTGGGAAGAGGCTGAATCTGAAAATTTGACAGCTGTCTTGATGGAAGCGAAGACTGGAGAGATCGTAGCGATGTCTCAGCGACCAACCTTCGATCCTGAAACAAAGGAAGAATTTGGAGATGAAGACTTTACTTGGTTCAATTTGTTTGTTGAAGATCAGTATGAACCAGGTTCGACGATCAAGATCCTAACCGTAGCAAGCGCGATTGATCAAGGTGTTTTTGATCCTAATGAAACCTACGAAGGCGGTACGATCGATGTCGCGGATACGACAATCAGAGACTGGGATCGTGGGGGACGAGGAACACTGACGATGCGCCAAGCCTTGTCTTGGTCTAGCAATGTCGGCATGGTCAAATTGGAACAGCGTATGCCAGAACGTTGGCAGCGTTATTTACAGGAATTTGGTTTCGGTAGAAGTACCTACTCAGGTTTGTATGGAGAAACCAAGGGAACCTTGCCAGAAGACAACGTGGTGAGTCAAACGATGAGTGCGTTTGGTCAAGCGATTGGTGTGAGTCAATTCCAAATGCTTCAGGCCTTTACTGCAGTCTCGAATGATGGCGTAATGGTCAAGCCGCAGGTCATCAAAAAAATAGTTGATCCCACAAGCTCAGACGAAGTGGTGTCACAACCAGAAGTTGTTGGACATCCAATAACCGCAGAAAGTGCCCAAACAGTTCGTGAATATATGCGTGATACGGTTGAAGACTCCGGTTATGGAACAGCTTATGGGCAGTATGATGTACCGGGCTACCATATTGCAGCCAAAACAGGGACCGCTCAAATTTCTCAAGATGGAGGGTATCTAACGGGAGCAAGTGATTTCATTTACTCTTCTGTTACGATGCTACCAGCGGAAGATCCTAAATATGTGCTGTACGTTACGATGAAACGACCGAAAGAAGCAAATTCAACGATCATTCCAAGTATTGCCAATCCGCTTTTGAAGCGAGCAATGGATCTTTATGATGTAGACTTGGTGGAAGATAGTGGAGTGGCCACTACTGAAAAGGTTGTTGTTCAAGATTATCGTAATCTTGAAACAGATGCTGCTGCACAAGATGTACAGAGAAGTGGATTGACACCGATTGTAATCGGTGATGGTGCAAAAGTAACCAAACAATCAATAAAAAATGGACAGCGATTGCTGCCCTCAGAAAAACTAATTCTTTTGACGGATAGTCAAAATCGCTATATGCCTGATACAACAGGCTGGTCAAAAGCCGACTTGATCAAATTTGGCGAGCTACTAGAGGTGGACGTCAAGTTTGAAGGCGAGGGCTTTTGTGTAGAACAGAGTCTAGCACCTTATGACCTGTTGACAGGAGAAGAATTGACCTTTACTTTGAAAGAAAATTAATCTAGGAGAGAACAAACATGGAATGGACACATATGATCTTACCGATCGCCAGCAGTTTTGCGGTGACGGTAGCTACGATGCCACGATTTATTGCTTATTTTCAAATGAAAAAATACGGACAAGAAATTCGTGAGGACGGACCTAAGTGGCACAATATAAAAGCTGGCACACCGACAATGGGTGGAGTAGTTTTCTTAGTTGCGTCGATCATTACCGCACTTTGGGTAGGCGTATGGCAAAACGAATTGACACCGTCTTTGTTCATTCTATTGTTTATCTTAGGCTTGTATGGTGCATTGGGATTTTTAGATGATTTCATCAAGATTTTCAAAAAAAGAAATATGGGCTTAAATTCTAAGCAAAAATTGATCGGCCAGATCATTGGCGGAATTGTCTTCTATATTGTCTTTTTAATAGAAGGAAATCAAAATGTGTTGAATATTTTTGGCTTTGATCTACATTTGTCTTACGTGTATGGTATTTTCGCTGTGTTTTGGCTAGTAGGCTTTTCCAACGCAGTCAATTTGACAGATGGTATCGATGGCCTCGTCTCTGGTTTAGGGACGATCTCTTTTGCTACTTATGCAGTGATTGCATGGCATCAACAACAGTATGATGTATTGATCTTATGTC
The DNA here is from genome assembly GCF_053760925.1 of Enterococcus olivae. Classification (NCBI taxonomy): domain Bacteria; kingdom Bacillati; phylum Bacillota; class Bacilli; order Lactobacillales; family Enterococcaceae; genus Enterococcus; species Enterococcus olivae. The sequence continues at coordinate 78,763 of NZ_JBSMVT010000002.1, read as the reverse complement.
TAAGTATTATTGGGGGTTTGGTAGGTTTCTTCCTTTACAACCATAAACCTGCTAAGATTTTTATGGGAGATGTGGGTTCCCTGGCTTTAGGTGGTGTATTGGCAGCGATCTCTATGCTATTGCATCAAGAATGGACACTTCTATTGATTGGTCTTGTTTATGTGATTGAGACTGCGAGTGTGATTTTGCAAGTTGCCTCTTTCAAATTAACTGGTAAAAGAATTTTCAAGATGTCCCCGATCCATCATCATTTTGAAATGAGTGGTTGGACTGAATGGAAAATAGATGGTGTTTTTTGGCTAGTGGCTTTACTCTGCTCCGCCCTGACATTATTGATTTATTTTCTCTAAAATTTTCGATAGACTATGAGAATTTGAGAGATCAATCCGCGGGAGATGAAGAAAATGAAAAAAATAACTGCATATAAAAACAAAAAAATTCTAGTCCTAGGGCTAGCCAAAAGCGGATTTAGTGCGGCCAAATTGTTACATAATTTGGGCGCACTTGTTACCGTTAATGATGGAAAACCTTTTGAGGAAAATCCAGAAGCTCAGGATTTACTGGCACTAGGTATCAAAGTAGTGACAGGAAGCCATCCAATCGAATTACTGGATGAAGAGTTCTCTTTGATGGTCAAAAATCCTGGAATCCCTTATTCACAACCATTGGTTCAAAAAGCCATAGAAAAAAAGATTCCTGTATTGACTGAAGTAGAATTGGCTTATCAAATTTCAGAGGCACCGATCATTGGGATCACAGGAACCAATGGGAAAACCACGACAACGACGATGATTGAGCAGGTTTTGAATACCGGCTTGTCTAAGGGAACTGCTCGTTTGTCGGGAAATATTGGTTTTCCTGCCAGTTCAGTTGTGCAAAAAGCATCTTCTGAGGATTGTTTGGTCATGGAGCTGTCTAGTTTTCAGTTGATGGGAACAGAAAACTTCCATCCGAAAATCGCTGTGATTACCAATCTTTATGAAGCTCATTTAGATTATCATGGCAGTCGCGAGGAGTATGTTGCAGCAAAGTGGAACATTCAAAATAAGATGACTGCAGAAGATCATATGGTACTCAACTGGAATCAACAGGAAATCCAAGAACTAGCGAAAACAACTAAAGCAACAGTTGTACCTTTCTCTACCAATGAAAAAGTAGACGGTGCCTATTTATTTGAGGAAGCTCTTTACTTTAAAGACGAAAAAATCATGTTGGCGAAGGAGCTTGGCGTTCCTGGAAAGCACAATATCGAGAATGCGTTGGCGGCAATCGCTGTGGCTAAACTATGGGGAATAGACAATCAGTCGATCGCAGAAGCACTGCGTATTTTCTCAGGAGTGCCTCATAGAACCCAATACGTTGGCAAGGTGAACGATGTTGTTTTCTTCAATGACTCCAAGGCAACCAATATTTTAGCAACAGAAATGGCCCTGGGTGGTTTTGATCATGAACGGTTGATCCTGCTGGCTGGTGGTCTGGATCGTGGCAATGCCTTTGATGAGTTGATTCCTTCACTAAAAGACATCAAGGCCGTCGTATTATTTGGTGAAACAAAATACAAATTAAAAGAAGCAGCGAAGCAGGCCGGTATTTCTGAGATATATTTGACAGAAAACGTGGAAACAGCTGTGCCGATCGCTTTTGAAATGAGCGAAAAAGGAGATACGATCCTCTTGTCGCCGGCAAACGCTAGCTGGGATCAGTATCCGAACTTTGAAGTTCGGGGAGAACGCTATATTGCTGCTGTGGAATCATTAAAAAATTAAAAGAGTGAGGAATGCGACATGAAAGTATTAGTCACTGGTGGAGGAACAGGAGGACATATTTATCCTGCGCTTGCCTTTGTAAACTATGTGAAAGAAAAAGAACCGAATTCAAGTTTTTTATATGTAGGAGCAACAAGAGGTTTGGAGAATAAAATTCTTCCTAAAACCGATATTCCTTTTAAAACTTTAGAAATCCAGGGCTTTAAACGCAGTTTGTCTTTGGACAATTTTAAAACGATCCAATTGTTTCTTAAAAGTATCCGTGAAGCAAAAAAAATTCTAGCTGAGTTCCAACCGGATATTGTTATTGGAACAGGAGGCTATGTTTCTGGTGCGGTGGTCTATGCTGCAGCCAAAATGAAGATCCCAACGATCGTCCATGAGCAAAACAGTGTTCCAGGTGTGACGAACAAGTTTTTAGCTCGTTACGTGGATAAGGTCGGAATTGCTTTTGAGGATGCTCGAAAGTATTTTCCGAAAAATAAAACGGCTTTAGTGGGAAATCCTCGTGCACAGGAAGTTGGGGAGTTGACGAAGTCAGAAATTTTGAAAGAATACAATCTTGATCCAAATAAGAAAACAGTCCTTGTTTTTGGTGGCAGTCAAGGAGCAATGAAAATCAATCAGGCAGTTGTAGCAGCAATTCCTAAGTTTGCTGAGAAAAACTATCAGCTTTTGTATGCTTCAGGAGAGCGCTACTATCAGGAGATCGAGGAATCGATTGGCATGTCAAAGGATGCTTTTTCCAATATCAGTATCCATCCATATATTGATCGAATGACGGAGGTCATGGCCAACTGTGAATTATTAATTGGTCGAGCTGGAGCGACTTCGATTGCTGAATTTACTGGACTAGGACTGCCAGCAATCTTGATCCCAAGTCCCTACGTCACCAACGATCATCAAACGAAAAATGCGATGAGTTTAGTACACGCTGGTGCGGTGAAAATGATTGCCGACAGTGACTTGACCGAGGAAAATCTGGTGGTTGCAGTAGATACGATTATGAACGACGAAGTATTGAGAAATCAAATGGCAGAGGCGTCGAAATCACAAGGAATCACAGATGCTTCAGAACGACTGTATCAGCTAGTCAAAACATTGATCTAGTGAGAAGCAATAAAAGGAGGCGATTAGTATCAGTAAAAAAGAAGAGCCACAGGGTACAGAAAAAGGCATTGATGAAGTAAATCTGACTCCCTGGCAAAAAGAACATATGCGTTATTTAGAGGAAACTGGGAAGCAAGAGACTGAAGAAGAGCTATTTGAACCAGAAGAGATCGAAGAACCAGAGACTGAAGAAGTCTCAGATCAAGAACTGGAAAAAACAGTCGAAGAAGAAAGAGTTTCCTTCATTAATCGTCTCCCGAAAATCAAAGCTTATCGCAACAAGAAAATGTTTCGACGTTTGATTCTGTTGCTGATGCTCTTTTTGGTTCCATTATTGGCGACGATCTACTACATCTCACCTTTAAGCAGGCTTTCCGCTATTACTGTGAAAGGAAACCAAAAAGTTTCGGCAGAATTGATTATTGAAGGCTCTGAACTTCAAGTACATGAAGAAATCTGGAAGCAATACTTTGATCGTGAAGTAGCCATAGACAAAATCCAGACAGCATCTCCAAGAATCAAAAACGCCAACATCACGATTAGCCAGTTCAATCAACTGCAGATCGATGTTCAGGAATTTGAAGAAATCGCAGTGCTAGTCAGGGGACAGGAATACTTACCAATCTTAGAGAATGGCAGTATCCTTGAAGAACCACAGTCGGATGCAGGACAAGACAAGCTGATTTTTGAAGGATTCTCTGACGAAGAAAAAATCTTGCAAACTTTGAATGCTTACCAGACATTGGAAAAAGAAATCCAAGAAGGTATTTCACAAGTCAAGTATGCACCCGACAGCAACAATGATCAGTTGCTGAACTTGTATATGAATGATGGTAATCAAGTAATCGTCAATATTTCTAATATGGCGAGCCAAATGAGATACTATCCGCAAGTAGCCAGAGAAATGGATGATAAAGGGATCATAGACATGGAAGTTGGGATTTTTGCTTACCCATATCCCGATTCGGAAGCAACAGAGGAAGAAAGTAACGAAACAGATTTAAATTTTTAATATAATTGTCATATTATTTTTACTAACTGCTTTCTTAAATGGGCTAAACTATGGTAAAATTGGTAGCAGTGAATAAATGATTTAATAGATAATTAAATACGAGCATTTATTGTTCGGGATATATGGAAATAAGTAGGAGGGAACCCCATCCATGGCAAAAACGGGAATGTATGTTGGTCTAGATATTGGCACAACATCTGTTAAAGTTGTTGTAGCTGAATATGTGGAAGGCCAGATGAACATTATTGGTGTAGGAAACGCAAAATCAGAAGGAATTAATCGTGGAATCGTTGTTGATATTGACAAAACTGTGGCTGCTATTCAGAGAGCAGTTCGGCAGGCAGAAGAAAAAGCAGGTATTCAAATCCGCAATGTGAGTGTGGGTGTACCGGCAAATCTGTTAGAAGTTGAAAATTGTCAAGGAATGATTGCTGTAAGCAGTCAATCAAAAGAAATCACCAATGAAGACGTCCGCAATGTAGCATCAGCTGCATTGGTTCGCTCGATTCCACCTGAAAGACAAATCATTACGGTTTTACCTCAGGAATTTACTGTCGATGGATTTGAAGGTATCAAAGATCCTCGTGGAATGATCGGTGTTCGTTTAGAAATGATCGGTGTTGTCTTCACTGGTCCGAAAACCATCATTCATAATATTCGTAAATGTGTGGAAAAAGCCGGTCTGACATTGAATGAAATGGTGATTACACCACTAGCTTTGACAGAAACGATCCTTTCTGACGGTGAAAAAGATTTTGGTACGACTGTCATCGACATTGGCGGTGGACAAACAACAGTTGCGGTCATGCATGACAAGCAATTGAAGTTCACTCATGTCAATCAAGAAGGCGGTGAGTTTGTGACGAAGGATATTTCAACAGTATTGAACACATCCTTCAATAACGCAGAAGCCTTGAAGATTAATTACGGCGATGCTTATCCTGGAAGAACATCTGCTAGTGAAGAATTTCCTGTAGATGTTATTGGAAAATCAGAACCTGTAAAAATCGATGAGCGTTATCTTTCAGAAGTCATCGAGGCTCGTATGGAACAAATCTTCACAAAAGCAAAAGATGTATTGGATGATATCGAAGCATTGGCTTTACCTGGCGGTATCGTCTTGACGGGTGGAGCAGCAAGTCTTCCGGGTGTCGTAGATTTGGCACAAGAAGTCTTTGGTGTGAATGTTAAATTGCATGTTCCAAATCAAATGGGACTTCGCAATCCAGTATTTACGAATGTTATTAGTATTGTTGATTACTCAGCAAATCTAAATGAAGTTTATCAAATGGCTAAAATCGCTGTAACTGGCGAAAGTCCAGTTGTTGATCAGCCAGTTGCTATTCAACAAGAGACAGCCTATGAACAACCTCAATATGAAGCAACAGAAGACGTTTATCATGAACCTGAAACAGAACAATCAGGTGAAGGTTTGACGAATAAAATGAAGAATTTCTTTTCTAACATTTTCGATTAATAAGTTCAGGAGGAAGATAAATTATGGAATTTTCAATTGATAATACGATCAATGACGGCGCAGTGATCAAAGTCATCGGTGTCGGCGGCGGCGGCGGAAACGCAGTTAACCGTATGATCGAAGAAAACGTAAAAGGTGTTGAGTTTATCGCTGTCAACACAGACGTGCAAGCATTAAAAAATTCAAAAGCTGAAACTGTTATCCAATTAGGCCCTAAATATACGCGCGGACTTGGCGCAGGTTCTCAACCAGAAGTTGGTCAAAAAGCCGCAGAAGAAAGTGAAGAATTTATTCGCGAATCTCTTCAAGGTGCTGACATGGTGTTCATTACTGCCGGAATGGGAGGAGGAACAGGAACAGGTGCTGCACCAATCGTCGCAAGTATTGCCAAAGAACTTGGCGCTTTGACAGTAGGCGTAGTAACACGTCCATTTACCTTTGAAGGTCCTAAACGCGGACGTTTTGCCGCAGAAGGAATCGCTAAATTAAAAGAGAATGTCGATACATTATTGATTATTTCAAATAACCGTTTGTTAGAAGTCGTTGACAAGAAAACACCTATGCTGGAAGCCTTCCGTGAAGCAGACAATGTTTTACGTCAAGGGGTACAAGGGATCTCTGATTTAATCACAGCACCAGGCTATGTCAATCTGGATTTCGCAGACGTGAAAACAGTCATGGAAAACCAAGGAACAGCCTTGATGGGTATCGGTGTTGCTAGCGGTGAAGAACGTGTGATCGAAGCAACGAAGAAAGCAATCTCTTCTCCATTGCTAGAAACATCTATCGATGGAGCAGAACAAGTCTTACTAAATATCACGGGTGGTCTGGATATGACCTTGTTTGAAGCGCAAGATGCTTCTGACATCGTGGCAAGTGCATCAGCTGGGGATGTGAATATCATTCTTGGTACTTCAATCAATGAAGAACTAGGTGATGAGATTCGAGTAACTGTGATCGCCACAGGTATCGACCCTTCAAAGCGTGAGCAACGTCCATCTCGTGCAAGACAAAGTCAAGTACAGCAGTCGGCACCTCAAAAACCAGTTTTTGAAATGGACCAGGCTAAACCTGCACAACAGGAAGATACGACATTTGGCGACTGGGATATTCGTAAAGAACAAAGCGTACGCCCAAAAGTAGAAGAAACACAATTTGAATCGATTGAAAAAAAAGAATTTGATACTTTCAATCGTGAAGAGCCGAAATCAAATGACGACGAGTTGAATACACCACCATTTTTCCGTCGTAAAAGATAGGGAGGAAGAGCACATGATTTCTGACAACTTGCAGGAGATTAGGCAAGAGATGCAGGATTCCTGTGCTCTTGTTTCTCGTCAGCTTGATGGAGTGACCCTTGTCGCTGTAACGAAGACTGTCGATCTTGAAACAACAATCGAACTAGTCAATGAAGGTGTGGACCATCTAGCTGAAAATCGTGTGGACAAGTTTTTAGAGAAAAAAGAAAAAATGACTGATTTTTCTAATGTTTCATGGCATTTTATTGGCAATTTGCAGCGTAGAAAGGTAAAATCAGTTATAAATGAGATTGATTTTTTTCATGCCTTAGACAGTATAAAACTTGCACATGAGATTCAAAAAAGAGCTGAAAAAGTGATTCGTTGTTTTGTAGAAGTAAATGTTTCTGGAGAAGAAAGCAAGCATGGAATTTCTCCAGAAGATTTGGAAGATTTTGTTACTCAGACAGCAGAGTTGGATAAGTTATCCATTGTCGGTTTGATGACGATGGCACCTTTTGATTCTACTGCGGAAGAACAACATCGATTCTTTTCAAAATTAAAACAATTACAAGAAAACATACAACAGAAAAATTTGAGTCATGCACCATGTTCAGAAACAAGTATGGGAATGTCCAATGATTTTTCAGTCGCTATTCAAGAAGGTGCCACTTTTGTGAGAGTCGGGACAGCATTATTCAAAGGATAAAGGAGGTTATTCCATGTCATTTTTAGCAAAGGTATCCACTTTTTTTGGTCTGGAAGACGAAGAGTACATGGAAGAGGAGCAGTTACCTCCTCAACAGGTTGTACGCCAACAACCAACCAGTTCTGTAAAACCAAAAAATACATTTAAACCAAGAGCAACACAACCAACAGCAAGACAAACACAGACAGTTAATCAACCAACAGTTGACCAAAGATCTGCACAGAAACAAGCGGTCTCAGAACAGCCAACTAAACAGCAGCAGGTTTTTGAGCGACCACAGCAGTCTGTTCAAAATGAAAAGAAAGTTGTTTCCATGCGACAAATACCGACGAAACAACCAAAACAAACCGCTTCAAGCAATGCGAATCCGGGTAAGATACTGATTATTGAACCACGAGTTTATTCAGAAGCCATGAATATTGCAAAGCATGTGATGGGTGGAGAATCGGTACTTGTTAATTTTCGTTTAATTGAAGAGTATCAGGCACGTAGGATCGTTGATTTTCTGACCGGAACAGTGTACGCTGAAGATGGTGATATCAAACGAGTGGCAGATGAGATCTTCCTTTGCACACCGAAGGGTATAGAAATTGACGGCACCGCGCAATCACTAGTTGATAGCAATATGTTTGATATTTAGAGGAGGAAAAAGTTATTTTTATCTATAATTTGATCAATCTTTTGGCTAATATAGTCTATCTTTATACTATTGCTCTTGTGATCTATGCGCTTTTGTCTTGGTTCCCAGGAGGCTACCAGTCTTCGATCGGCAAATTTTTAGCTAAGATTTGTGAACCTTATTTGAGTCTGTTTGATCATTTGAATCTTTCAATTGGTCCAATGAATTTTAATATCGCATTTGCAGTGATTGTGTTGCAATTAGCTTCACGAGCATTATTTAGTATCATTTCAGCAATTTTTTGATGAGTAAAGGAGGGGTGAGAGTCGATGAACGCAAATGTCTATCAGCATTTTCGATCCGATGAACGCCCTTTTATTGATACCGTTGAAGATTGGATCGAGCAAGTGACGATGCAATATGCACCATTGCTAACAGAATTTTTAGATCCAAGGCAAGCCTATATCGTAGAGACACTTGTTCGACAAAACACAGATTTGAAGTTCAAATTTTTTGGAGGCTATGAAGCCGCTGAGCGAACGAGGTGCCTTATTTTTCCTGATTACTATGAACCAGAACAAGACGAGTTTGATCTGGTTTTATACGAGATCAACTATCCTAAAAAGTTCACGTCTTTGAGTCATGGCAAGATTTTAGGAACGCTGATCGGTTCAGGTGTAAAACGGGAAATGTTCGGAGATATTATCTCAGACGGTGAAAACTGGCAGGTTTTTGTGGCAAAGGAAGTTCATTCCTTTGTACAGCTTCAGGTAACAAAAATGGGCAATGTCAGTGTTCGCTTGGAAGAACAGGATTATACCAAAATTTTAGTACCTAAAGATGGCTGGTCAGAAGAAAGAACAACTGTCAGCTCGTTAAGATTAGACACCGTGATTTCCAGTGTATTCAATATTTCTCGTCAACGTTCTAAACAATTGATCGAGGCAGGGAAAATAAAAGTGAACTGGACGGAAACAGTACGACCAGATTTTCTTTTGGATTTGTTAGACATTGTTTCGATTCGAGGCTTTGGACGCTTACAGATTCAAGGAATAGAAGGAACGACAAAAAAAGAAAAAGTGCGTTTGTTATTAGGTGTTTTACGTAAATAATTAAAAGAGGTGTAAAAAGATGGCATTGACTCCATTAGATATTCAAAATAAAAGTTTCCCGGTAAAAATGAGAGGGTACGAAAAAGACGAAGTAGATGATTTTTTAGATTTAGTTGTTAGAGATTATGAAGATGCAGTCCAAAAAAATCGCGAGCTTGAAAAAGCCTTACGTCATGCAGAAGAAAAACTGGAATATTTCAATGAATTGAAAGATGCGTTGAACCAGTCAATCATTGTGGCACAAGATACAGCAGACAAAGTGAAAACAAGTGCTAGCAAAGAATCAGAGGTTATCGTGACTTCTGCGCAAAACAAAGCCGATGAACTGGTGGCGAATGCAGAAAAACGTGCCTACGAGTTGACGACGACTGCTGAAGCAAAAGCTAAAGAAATTTTGGAAGAAGCAACAAACAATGCTCGTCAGCTAGCAACAGAAACCAATGATTTGAAGAAGAAAACAAGAGTCTTCCACAACAACTTGAGTGTCATGCTACAAGCACAATTGGAGCAAGTCAAGAGTCCTGAATGGGAAGAGATCTTAGCACCATTCTCAAGCTATGTTCAAGATAGTCACGAAGTCATTCGCGAAGTTCTGTCTAAAGAGCTTGACAATGAAAATACATCTGAAGTAAACTCAGAGGAAGCAGATATCTCAATTGTTGAAGCAGATCAAAAAGTCGTTGAAGTATCTGAAAAAGAATAAATAAAAAACAACAGGTAGAACAGAAAAGCAAATGGTATTTTTCAAGCGAATCGGGGAGAGTGGAAGCCCGAAAAAACCCTGCGATTTGCCAGATCATCTACTGGTCTTGATTTTGAATAAAGTAGGAATCAACGATTGATCTCGTTAATGATCACTAGAGAAAAACAAATTGTTTTTAAACTTTGGGTGGTACCACGACACGTTCGTCCCTGTGCTTAGGCATAGGCACGGACGTTTTTTATTTTGTATCTCTTACAAAGTTAGATTATAAGAAAAAAAAAGGAGCATGCAACGATGAAAATGAAAGAAACCTTGCATTTAGGAAAAACAGCATTTCCAATGCGTGGAAATTTGCCAAATCGTGAAGGCGAATGGCAAAAAGAATGGGATGAAAAAGACATTTACGGACAGCGTCAAAAATTAAACGAAGGTAAACCGAGTTTTGTTTTACATGATGGTCCTCCCTATGCAAACGGCAATATCCATATTGGACATTCACTGAATAAGATCAGTAAAGACATTATTATCCGCTCGAAATCAATGTCTGGCTACCGTGCACCATATGTTCCGGGCTGGGATACACATGGCTTGCCGATCGAGCAGGTATTGACGAACAAAGGAATCAAACGTAAAGAGATGTCAATGGCTGAATATCGTCAAAAATGTTATGACTATGCATTGACGCAAGTTGATACACAACGTGAAGATTTCAAACGTTTAGGTGTGGCGGGAGATTGGGAAAACCCATATATCACTTTGACCCCTGATTACGAAGCAGCTGAAATCCGGGTATTTGGTAAAATGGCTGAAAAAGGCTATATCTATAAAGGCTTGAAACCAATCTATTGGTCACCATCAAGTGAGTCTTCTCTAGCTGAAGCTGAGATTGAATACAAAGACGTGAAATCTCCATCGATTTATGTTGCTTTCCAAGTAGCAGATGGTAAAGACTTATTGAATGAAGAGACGGCCTTTGTGATTTGGACGACGACTCCATGGACATTGCCGGCAAATCTAGGAATTTCTGTAAATCCAGAGTACACTTATGTGCATGTCGAAGCAGATGGACGTAAATTTGTCGTTGCCAAAGACTTGCTGGAAACTGTTCAAAAAGAGATTGGCTGGGAAACAGTCACTGTTTTACAAGAGCTTGCTGGGGATCAGTTTGAAAACATGACGGCACAACACCCATTCTATGATCGTACTTCATTAGTGATGTTAGGTGATCATGTAACCTTGGATGCTGGTACTGGTTTGGTCCACACCGCTCCTGGACACGGGGAAGATGACTACATTGTTAGCCGTCGCTATGGTTTAGAAGTGATTTCTCCGGTAGATAATCGTGGTTGCTTTACAGATGAAGCTCCTGGTTTTGAAGGGATTTTTTATGATAAAGCCAATCCGATGATCACTGATCTATTGAAAGAAAAAGGCGCTTTGTTGAAATTGGATTTCTTCACACATAGTTATCCACATGACTGGCGTACGAAAAAACCAGTGATTTATCGTGCAACACCGCAATGGTTCGCTTCTATCGATAAGTTCCGTCAGGATATTCTGGACGAGATCGAAAAAGTAGACTGGATCATTCCATGGGGTAAAACACGCTTGTACAACATGATTCGTGATCGTGGCGACTGGGTGATTTCTCGTCAGCGTGCTTGGGGCGTACCACTACCAATTTTTTATGCTGAGAACGGTGAAGCAATCATTACACCAGAAACAACTGAGCATGTCGCTCAATTATTTGGAAAATTCGGTTCAAACGTTTGGTTTGAACGTGAAGCCAAGGACCTACTACCAGAAGGATTCACTCATCCTGGTTCTCCAAATGGTGAATTTACGAAAGAAACAGATATCATGGACGTCTGGTTTGATTCAGGTTCTTCTCATGAAGCTGTGTTACGTCAAAGAGAAGATCTTAGCTTCCCAGCAGACATGTATTTAGAAGGTTCTGACCAGTACCGTGGTTGGTTTAACTCAAGTATCACTACAAGTGTGGCTATTAATGGTGTTGCTCCTTATAAGGCTGTTTTATCACAAGGTTTTGCCTTGGATGGAGAAGGTCGTAAAATGAGTAAATCACTAGGAAATACAATCGTTCCAAGCAAAGTCATCAATCAAATGGGTGCTGACATCTTACGCTTATGGGTAAGTAGTGTTGATTATGAATCAGACGTCCGTGTCTCAATGGAGATTCTAAATCAAGTATCTGAAGTTTATCGTAAAATTCGTAATACGATGCGTTTCCTTTTGGCAAACACAACTGATTTTGACCCTAAAACAGATGCTGTTGCTTTTGAAGACTTACGTTCAGTCGATAAATATATGACCGTTCGTTTGAATCAAGTGATCAAAGAGATCCGTGAAAATGGTTATGAGAAGTATAACTTCTTGCACATTTATCGGACAGTCATGAATTTCCTAACAGTTGAGCTATCATCTTTCTACTTGGATTTTGCGAAGGATGTCGTTTATATCGAAGCAGAAAATGATTATCAACGTCGTTGCATGCAAACTGTTTTCTATCAGGCTGCTGTGGTATTGTCTAAATTATTGACACCGATTATTCCGCATACAGCAGAAGAGATCTGGTCACATCTGAAAGAAGAAGAGGAATACGTGCAATTAGCTGAATTCCCAGCTTATCAAGAGTACCCAAATCAAGTAGAATTGTTAGACACGTGGGCTGCCTTTATGGATTTCCGTGACGATGTTCTAAAAGCATTGGAAGTCGCTCGTAACGAAAAATTAATTGGAAAATCTTTAGAAGCGAAAGTAACGATTTATCCAAATGAAACCTTGTCGACACTATTGACTGCTGTAGATACGGATTTAGCGCAATTACTGATCGTATCTCCTGATTTCTTCGAAGTGAAAGCTGTTGGAACAGAAGTTCCCGCAAGCGCGCAACAATTTGAAAATGGAGCCATTTTAGTTGAAAAAGCAGAAGGTGAAGTTTGTGATCGTTGTCGTCAAGTGAAGAACAGCGTTGGTTCTAATGAAGCCTTGCCAACTCTATGCTCACATTGTGCAGAAGTAGTGGAAAAAGAATTTCCAGAAGCTGTAGCAGAAGGCTTTGAAACAAAATAATAGATGAACCTGAGAGACAGTCTAAACCTGTCTTTCAGTTTTTTTGTGGTTAAAAAAAGGTTCGAAAAATGTAAATAGCAATGTTTTTATTGTTTAGGAATTTTCTCTAATTTATACTGAAAGTAGGAAATAAATGTATGGATGTCAAGGGCGGTTTAAATTTGTAGGTTTAGGGCGGTTAGGAATTGTAGGAAAAAAGCGGTTTGAATCTTTTATTTTTGCTGCTTTTCCTGATAATCTCTCAATCGATAGGATTTTCCTGTAATTTTAAAAATTTGAGAATGGTGAACTAAACGATCCAAAATGGCTGCTGTCGCCGTAGGATTTCTAAAGACTTCACTCCAACCCGAAAGATTAGAGTTGGTAGTGAAAATCGTTGAATGACGCTCATAACGTACATTTATTAACTGAAACAAAAGATCGGCTTCTTGCCTTTGGATGGGTAAATAACCAATTTCATCAATAATGAGAAGCTCATAGTTGCTATATCTTTTCATGACACGTTCTATGGTGCCATTTTCATAGGCTGTTTGTAATCTCAAAAGTAATTCGTGGCAATTGATAAACAGTGTACGAACACCTTGTTCACAAGCAGAAACACCGATGCTAATCGCTAGATGGTCTTTTCCAACACCAGGACTACCTATAAAAAGAATATTTTCTTGTTTTTCTAAGAACGCTAAATGTTGTAAATCAAGCATCTGTTTCTTATTGATACTTGGTTGATAACCAAATTCAAAATCGATCATCCGTTTAATTTTGGGAAATCTGGCTTTAATTAAAGCGCGATCGATTTTTTTCGAGTGTTTGTAGAGAAGCTCTTGATTGGTCAATTCCAAAAGGGCTTCTGTAAAAGGGATAGACTGATTGTTGACAACCTCTAAATAATTGGGAAAATATTCTTTGATTCGTTGTAAGCCTAAGCGGTCAAAATTTACAATTAATTGCTGGTGATTACTCATAGATTCCTCCTAAAGCACATCGTATTGTGTAAGTGATTCTTCAATATACTGTTCGATTTCATCTTCTGTTCGATGTTTGAAAACATCCGATTTTAGAATAGTGGTCATATCTTCTCGATGGTAGTTTAAAGGTTGGATGGACAATGGATGCATGCGAATCTCTTCGCCATTGTAATATATTTTTACTTTATCTTCTGTCTCTGAGACTTCCAAAATGACTTCACAACCTATATACTTAGGGTGGACGGAGTACTTACATTTTCTAAACTGCACCATAGATTCTTTGGAGACGATACGGCGAATATCATCTTCAAAATAAGGATTTAGTAGATGGTCAGGTAGAAGATGGAGGTGCTCTTTTTCTTTTTCCTCCCACAATTCATTGGGAATCCGATTGGTTGCTTGCGAAACTTCTTGATTGAGTTCCGCACAAAAATCATTAATGATTCGAATCAAGTCTGTGCCATCATAAAATTCGTCGTTGTAAACCCGCAACCGTTCCATCGTTCGAGCTAGAGATTCTACAATCCCTTTTGTTTGTGATCGATAGGGACGACAAGCAATCGGGTTAAAACCGGCATCTTTACTAAATTCATAGAACCGTTCATTGAAATGCACGGTTGTAAATTGCGTTCTTGAACGATCAACGACGGTACGCATATTATCAAACCATATTTCTTGCGGGACACCACCAGTGTGGTAAAAGGCCTCATCTAAACATTCAAACAATGTGTCTTGTTTACGATCAAAGGTAAGTGTAATAAATTTCTTTTTTGAATAAGAGAGGACATAGAGAAAAATATTGAATTGAAAAACTTCTCCATGCTTACTAACTAATTTTATTTCTTCTTTCCAATCTACCTGAGCTGAACGTGCTGGATGATGTGTCACTCGAATAGTCGTTTGTTTTATTTTGTCTGCTTTGTGGTGTTTACAATATTCTCTTACAATCATATATTTCCCTTCAAAACCGTGTTTTTCAATAAATTTATAAATAGCTTTGGCACTGCATCCTAAAGCCAATTTATCATGGATAATTTCTTTGAATGGATCCAATTTGCTTGGTCGAGAAGGCTTGATGATTTCTTCCTTTTGAGGGTCGTCTTTTCTAGAAGAAAGTTTTTCATAAGCCGTTTTTACTGTTCGATAATCTGAGTTGTATTGCCAGGCAATTTCGGCATAATTTGGTTTTATTCCTTGTTTCACGTATATCTGCACTCCTTCATAAATGTCTTTTCTTACCATGTGTACCTCCTTAATCATGATAAGAAAAGTATAAAATAAAAATGTAGGAAAACCGACAATTCTTAATCGCGGTTTTCCTACATTTTACTATCGCCATTTACAGTATGGATAAGGAGTGGTTGCATGAAAAAAATTTTTTCTTAAGCTGGTGTCTATTCTGTTAGGAATGACCGTACTGATGACAGTCTATTTATTTGTCACTGGAGAACTTCGCTATTATGTAACATTTCGAATGGGGGGAGAAACCCGAGGATATATTGGTAAAAGATCAACACTATTAGAGGACGAGGAGCATTTAGATCAAGTCTTTCAGGAATTGTCAGTCGATTTTGAGGGACAGCAAATTTATTTTACATTATTGAATGTATCGAATGATTCGATCCTTGCGATCATTGAAGATCCCAATCAAACATCCTATTATGATTACTATCGTTATGATGGCACGAGATTTTTTCAGAAGTGGAGAAAAGACAGACCTACAAAACGTCTGATACTGTGGATCGCTTAGAAATAAAGGAAGTTCCGATACAGGGGCTCACTGAATTCTACCAAAAAATATCAATATATTTGGAAGAGGGCAATTATGAATTAGATGAAAATAGAGAAATACAAATTTCAGTGAGATTTGGTAAGTTTGTCGATGAGGGACTTCTTCGTTCTAATGTCACTGGCGAACGTCAAGATTTCGAATTTGAAGCAGACTTTGAAGGGAATCATTTCACTGAACTTTCCATGGAGTGATTTTTCAAAAGAAGCAGAGAATTCTTTTAAAAAGTTTTTATCAGCAGACTGTCCCATTCAGGTGAGTGTGGAGAACATACTACTACAAATGCAAAACGAGGAGATAACCGCCATAGGTTACTCCTCGTTTCTTTGTCTTATGATAATAAATCTCGTTTGCGGTACCATTCATCAGGGGCCCAAATCCACTCGAAACCGTCTTTTTCTAATAGCTCGTAGGCTTCTTTCGGTCCCATTGAGCGAGCTGAGTATTGAGGCAATTCGGAAGGGTCTTGATCCCATGTTTGGCGAATCACGTCTACGATATGCCAAGACTGAGCGACTTCTTTCCAGTGAGTAAAGTTGGTTCCGTCACCATTCAGAGAGTCCAACATCAATTTCTCATAGGCTTCTGGCGTATTCTCAATGATCTCTGCGCTGTTGCGGTGTTCTAGACGAATCGGCAACATATTGAAACCTTGCCCAACTTCCTTTCCATTAAGAGAAAGCGAGAAGCCTTCTGTTGGCTGGATATAGATTGTTAGCACATTTGGAGACAATTGTTTTTGTTCACAGGATCCTCCAACAGAGTCTTTGAAAACATTGACAGGGACTTGTTTAAAGACAATATTGATACGTGTTCCTTTTTCAGTTAAACGTTTCCCAGTACGCACATAAAATGGAACGCCTGACCAGCGGAAGTTATCGATAATAAATTTACCTGCAACAAAGGTCTCTGTTGAAGAATTTGGATCAACGTTCAGTTCTTCTTTGTAAGCAGTATAGTCTTGCCCCTCCATAGAGCCTGGACCATATTGAGCACGAACAAAGTTCTTGGCAACTTCTTCTGCTGTATAGACACGAACAGCTTCAAGAGCTTTGATTTTTTCTGCACGGATTTCTTTGTCAGAAAAAGCAACTGGTGGTTCCATCGCAAGCAGCGAAAGAACTTGAAGAATATGATTTTGGACCATATCTTTCAAAGCACCACTCTGGTCATAGTAGCCGCCACGTTCTTCTACTCCAAGATCTTCAGCAATGTTGATCTGAATGTTATCAATGTAGCGATTGCTCCATAATGATTCAAAAATACTATTTGCAAAACGAATCGCAGAAATATTTTGAACCATTTCTTTTCCAAGATAATGATCGATTCGGTAGATCTCTTCTTCTTGGAACACTTGAGTGATTTCTTCGTTCAACTGACTGGCTGTTTCGTAGTCCGTACCAAAAGGTTTTTCGATAATCACCCGATGGTAACCTTTGGAATCCAACATGCCTTGAGATTTCAAATGAGAGACGATCGTACCAAAGAAATTAGGAGACATGGCCAGATAAAACAGGCGGTTGCCTTCCAGATCATATTTTTCGTCCAGCTCGTCAGCTAATTTTTTCAATGTGTCATAATGTTCCGTATCTTGAACATCGTGGGATTGATAGTAGAAGTGAGAAGCAAAAGCATCGGCTTCTTCTTCCGTAGGATCCAAGCTAGCGATCGTTTCTTTGATGATGTTTCGGTAGGTTTCGTCACTCCACGGACGACGGGCTGTTCCAATCACCGCAAATGATTCAACCAGATCACCTTTGCGATATAAACGGAATAGCGAAGGGTACAATTTTCTTTGGGCTAGATCACCCGTACCACCAAAAATAGTAAATAAAACCTTTTTTTCGTTCATTTGATTCACTCCTATAGTTCGTATTAAGTAATTTATTCTAGTAAAAACGTAAATTTTTTGCTCTGTGAAGGCTGCAGTTTCACAGTTTATCTACGAAGATTGTATTGGCAGCTTTATAGCTGACCGCAAGAGTTTTCTCTTGGTTTCTGATGGTGATCGGTCCTTCGTAGGCAGCAACATCAACGATCTCATATTCTTCGTGAATCTTTAAATCGATCGCAACTAGATAATCAAGGAGTTCACGTTCATCCAGAACACGAGCGATTCGGATCTGAGTGCCGACGGGATAAGAAGTGAGGGTCTCTCTTTTTTTCTCATGAATCGTTTGGCTTTCTTTGGGAATCATACCGCCGTGTGGGCAATACTCAGGATGATTCAAATAGGCTTCTAAACGCCGAGCCAGAGTCAAAGATGTGACGTGTTCTAAAACTTCCGCATCGTCATGTACTTCATTCCAAGAATAATTTAAATGCTCCACTAAAAAAACTTCCCAAAGTCGATGTCTGCGAATCAATGAACTGGCTTTTTTTAAGCCTGATTCGGTCAGCTGCACCCCTTGATATGGGATGTGTTTGACAAGGTCCTCTTTGACGAGTTTGGAAATCATTTCACTGACGGATGCTGCAGAGACAGCCAAACCAGAAACGATTTTTTTGTTGCTGATTTGCTCTTGATCGCCACCGAGCTCCAAGATAAGCTTTAGATAATCTTCACGATTAGGTGTCATTCGTATTCATCCCTTCCATATGATGTAAATTCTATCAAAATTTTAGACTTTTTACTATGCAAAATGGTTGAGAAAATGAAGAAAATAGTCAAAATGAAGAGAAATCAGAACAGAGTCAGTTTTCAATTTACAATCGGGTCTGCTAAAAGCTATACTGAATAATAATATGGAAAAACAGAGAGAAGGAAGTATATGCAAGGACAAAAAATTTTACTGGTAGAAGACGATGAAAAAATTGCTCGCTTGACCAAAGCAGGACTGGAAAAGTGGCAATTTCAAACAACGGTCGTACAGGACTTTCAGCATGTTTTAGCAGAGTTTCAGCAGTTGCAGCCACAGCTAGTGATTCTGGATATCTCACTTCCTTTTTATAGTGGTTATCATTGGTGTCAGGAGATTCGAAAACACTCGACGGTGCCAATTATTTTTCTATCTTCAGCCAGTGACAAGATGAATATGCTGATGGCGATGAATTTGGGGGCGGATGATTTTATTGCGAAACCTTTTGATTTAGAGTTGCTGGTGGCGAAGATCCAGGCAACCTTTCGACGGACCTATCAATTTAATCAGCAGGAACAGCTCCTGGTTTATCGCGAATTGTCACTCTCTTTGGTTGAACATGAACTGTATTATCAGCAGCAGGTCATTTCATTGACTCCTAATGAAACAAAACTGCTGTCACAATTATTTTTACATGCAGAACAGAAGGTTACAAAAGAAGAGCTGATGGAGAAGCTGTGGGAGAGTGAAGAATTTATCAGTAAAAATACCTTAACGGTCAATATGACACGTTTGCGTAAAAAGCTAGCCGATGCCGGTCTGTCACATACAATTCAAACGTTAAAAGGAATTGGTTATATGTTGGTGATGCCGGATGGAAAATAATCTATGGCGTTTTCTGTGGCAAGTGATCAAAGAAAACAGTTGGTTCCTTGCAATGTATTTACTGATCGTTGGCTTATTGGGGAGCACGCTTTATTTTCATGAGATCCCGCTATCGATTTATTTAGACACCCTGCTGTTTACAGGACCAGTTGTGCTCTTGATTCTTTTGTGGCGTGGTCTTCGTCTGTGGAGGAAACATCAACACCTGCAGTCTGCTATCCAGCAAAAACAGCTGTATGAACTTAGTATCCTGCAGAAAGCGACTCTTTTGGAACAAGATTATCATCAGCTGTTGGCTAAGATCCAAGAACAGTTGAAACAGACCGAAGAAAATTATGAACAAAAAGAAAAAGACTTGCTGGATTACTCTGTTCTTTGGAGCCATCAGATCAAAACACCACTAGCATCAATCGACTTACTGATTCAAATGATGGAAAGTAAGGAGAAGCAAGCGCTGAAGGAAGAGGCTTTTAAAATTCAGCAGTATTTAGATATGATGTTGCAGTATCTTCGTCTACAATCGATTCAGCAGGACTTTCGTTTTGAGACCGTCGAGTATCAACCAATCGTCAAAAATCTGATCAAAAAATATGCCCGATTCTTTATTTATAAAGACCTCGAGATCGAATTGGTGAATTTGGAACAGACGGTGACAACAGACAAAAAGTGGTTCTCCTTTCTACTAGAACAAATTGTTTTCAATGCCATCA
This sequence comes from Enterococcus olivae, assembly GCF_053760925.1. Classification (NCBI taxonomy): domain Bacteria; kingdom Bacillati; phylum Bacillota; class Bacilli; order Lactobacillales; family Enterococcaceae; genus Enterococcus; species Enterococcus olivae. The sequence continues at coordinate 58,996 of NZ_JBSMVT010000002.1, read as the reverse complement.
AATATACCCAGACAGGTTCGATCTGTATTTACTCACCAGAGGATGATCCACAGCAGATCCGAGTGAAGGACACAGGACAAGGAATTTTGCCAGAGGATCTTCCTCGGGTGTTTGAACGGGGATATACTGGTTTTAATGGACACAATCATGAAGGATCTAGTGGCTTGGGCTTGTATATGTGTCGAGAAATTGCCGATCAGTTGGGGATCACGCTGGACATTACGTCAACGATCAATCAGGGGACAGAGGTCTGTCTCACCTTGCCCGCAAGTCTGCAAGTTGAATAGAGCAAGCTGGTAGTTGAGAATCACCAGCTTTTTTCAATGTGACAAAAATGTAGTTTTGGACCCCGGGATTGTCACTGTTTTTTCTCCTTGTCCTCCTTTAAACTGAAAATAGAAACGGAGGAATGGAATGATGGAATTATTAAAAGTGAAAAACATAAAAAAAGTGTATCATCCACGGTTGAGTCAGCATCCGGTGGAGGCCTTGAAAAATATTGAATTTACTGTAGACGCCGGTGAATATATCGCTGTGATGGGAGAGTCAGGTTCGGGTAAAAGTACCTTGTTGAATATTTTAGCGACTTTGGACAAGCCGTCAACGGGAACGATTTTATTGAAACAGCAAGAGCTATCAACGATTGCAGAAGGAAAGATGGCTCAGTTTCGCAGAGAGCATCTAGGCTTTGTTTTTCAAGATTTTAACTTATTGGATACCTTCAATGTACAGGACAATATTTTATTGCCATTGGTCTTGTCTCGCGTTCCGCTGAAAGAAATGATCCAGCGATTGGAGCCCTTAGCCAATCAGTTGTCGATCAGTTCGCTGTTGAAACAGTTTCCTTATGAGATCTCAGGTGGGCAGAAACAACGAGTGGCCGTGGCTCGTGCGTTAATTACTGATCCGGATATCGTACTGGCGGATGAACCGACGGGAGCACTCGATTCAAAATCAGCACAGCAGTTGTTACAGCTGTTTGATCAAATCAATGACAAGGGTCAAACGATCTTGCTGGTGACGCACAGTGTATTAGCTGCTAGTCATGCCAAAAGAGTGCTATTCATTAAAGACGGAAAGATTTTCCATCAACTATATCGAGGGGAACGCGAGCAGCTGACCTTTATGGATGAGATCGCTCAAACGGTTTCCGTGCTACTTAAAGAAGAGGTGTAGCCATGTTTTATATTAAATTAGCCACAAGAAATATAACGAAAAACAAGCCGATCTATTTTCCTTTTCTATTTTCAATGTTCTTTGTCGTCATGCTCAATTTTTTGATGCGAGTCATTTTAATGAACGAAGGCTTAGCTGCCATGCCAAGAGCACAAGCCGTGCGGAGTATGTTTGGTTTTGGTGCTGTGGTGATCATGATTTTTTCTTTGATCTTTGCTTTTTACACGAATGGTTTCTTAAACAAAAATCGCAAGAAAGAACTGGGCTTGTACAATGTTCTAGGTCTAGATAAAAAAGCAATCGGCTGGATGCTGTTTATAGAAAGCATTCTCAGCTACCTAGTGACTGTAGGAACAGGTTTGTTGTTTGGCAGTATTTTTTCCAAGTATCTTTTTCTGATTTTGAAGAAATTGACCGGTTATGGAGCAGACTTTGTTTTTGAATTGTCTGGCGGAATGTTTCGAGAGACTCTTCTCTTGATGTTGGGAATCTTTTTTGCACTCTTTGTGGTCAATATTATTTCCTTGATACGAACTAGTCCAATTGATTTGTTAAAAGGAAAGAATCAGGGAGAGAAAGAACCAAAAGCGAATTGGATCAACAGTGTCCTAGGATTGATTTGTTTGGGTATTGGTTATTATTTAGCCCTCAAGACGACCTCACCGCTAGAAAGCTTATATATTTTCTTTATTGCGATCATTTTTGTGATTGCAGGAACCTATGCAACGATGGTTTCGTTTAGTGTAGCCTTGTTAAAATTACTGAAAAATCGGCCGTTTATCTATTATCGTCCGAAAGCCTTTGTCAATCTTTCAGGAATGCTTTATCGAATGAAACAAAATGGTACCGGCTTAGCGAGTATTTGTATTTTGAGTACGATGGTCCTAGTCACGGTCTCTTCGACAGTCGGTCTATATGTCGGTCAAGAAGATAGTTTGCGCAATCAGCATCCTTTTGATCTTGAGATCACTACACAAGTACCAGATAGCTCCATTGAACCGGCGTTAGAGAAAATCATTGAGGAGCATCCGGTGAAGACGGAAGACTTGTATACTTTTGAAGAAAATCTGACACTACCTCTACTGTTGAGAAAGGGTAGTCAGTTCACAGCTGTCTCCAGCGATTTTTTTAGAGAGACACCAAGCGATTCGAGCGCTGACTTATCGGCGATCGAAGTACTGACTTTGGCAGATTATCAGCAATTGACTGGAGAAGCACTGACACTTGAAGCACAAGAGGTGTATCTATACTCGCCTTCAGAAAAACTGGATCAAGAAATCACCATTGCTGACCAAACATTCCAGATCAAAGAGAAATTGTCTGAGCTGCCTTTTGCCAATCATGAAGCAATGATGCTTGACGATTACACGCTGATCGTAAAAGATCAAACGGTAGTCCATCAATTGGCAGCCAGCTTTGACGAATCAGCGAATGTCGTGATTGGTACACGGCTGGATTATAATTTCTCAGGAACCGCCAAACAGCGGGAACATTTTGTTCAAGCGGTAGCTGATTTTGTATCGCAATTGAATCAGGAGGCTCAAAATGTACCTGATCAGGAAGAGGACTATGCTAGTCTTTCCTCGATCGATCAAAGAAGAAATGAGATCTCTGATTTTACCGGCGGCTTTTTGTTTATCGGTCTGATCTTCAGTCTCACTTTCACTGCGGCGACGGCTTTGATCATTTACTACAAGCAGATTTCGGAGGGCTATGAGGATGCCTACCGCTTTGAAGTCATGCAAAAAGTGGGGATGAGTCACAAAGAAGTCAAACAAACGATCCACAGTCAAGTCTTGATGGTCTTTCTTTTTCCTATTTTACTGGCAGGGATCCATCTAGCCTTTGCATCGCCGCTCATTCAAAAATTGCTGCTGATGTTTGGTTTTCACAATCCGCGTTTGTACTATTGGATCACAGGAATCTCAGTGGCAGTATTTAGTTTGGCTTATTTTCTGGTTTATTTGCAAACGTCGCGAGTGTATTATCGGATCGTTGAGCGGCAAGCTTAATGGAGGGATGTTGATGGAGGCTTCCACAGGATTTTTTGTTTGGAATGAAGCTCAGCAAAACTATGTCCAAACAAATCCAACAGTGACTGCAACCTCAGTGGACCAGACGTTGCAGCTTTCAAAAATTAATGAGGAGGCGATCCCGATCCTACTGCAGGCCATTTGGTGCAGAAGAAAAGGCGCAGTCAACATCAATATTGGTATCAGTAAAGAGCAGGATGCACAGATCGCCCAACAATTGAATGTCTGGTAAAAAACGTAAGGAAGTCAAAACTGGCTTCTTTTTTTTTGCAGCTATTCTAGTAAACATCTATTAAATAGAAACAAAAAAAGAGAGGACACCGAGGTCTCTCTCTTAAATAATTGATTTATGCCCAATCACCGTTTCTAAAAATCGGAGCAGTTGTCCCATCCTTGCGGACACCATCGATGTTCATTTCTGCTGATCCAACCATGAAGTCAACGTGTGTCTGGCTTCGGTTCAAACCAGCTTTGACTAATTCTTCTTCGGTCATTTCCGTTCCACCTTGTAGATTGAAAGCATAAGCAGAACCCAGTGCCAAATGATTCGAAGCATTTTCGTCAAACAAAGTGTTGAAGAAAGTGATTCCAGACTGAGAGATCGGTGAAGGATCTGGAACTAGAGCGACCTCGCCCAGATGTTTTGCGCCTTCATCTGTTTCTAACAGTTTTGCTAAAACGTCTTCTCCTTGTTCAGCAGAGAAATCAACGACCCTGCCGTCTTTGAAGGTAAAGGTCATGCCAGAAATAATCGTACCGGCGTAACTCAACGGCTTTGTGCTTGAGATGTAGCCATCCACACGGCGGCTGTCCGGTGCGGTAAAGACTTCTTCTGTTGGCATGTTCGCCATGAATTTTTCTCCTCGTGCATTTAGACTGCCAGCACCTTCCCACAAATGATCTTGTGGTAGGCCGATGGTCAAGTCTGTTCCTGGAGCTGTGTAGTGCAAGGAATCGAATTGTTCTGCATTTAATTCATCCGCTTTGGTTTGTAGTGTTTGATCATGTTTTTTCCAAGCCGCAACAGGATCTTCTGCATAGATACGTGTTGTTTTGAAAATTTGATCCCACAGAGCATCTTCTGCTTCTTCTGCAGAAAGCTCTGGAAAGACTTGTTGTGCCCACTTGCTACCAGCTGCAGCAGCTACGACCCAGCTGACTTTGTTTGCTTGTGTGGCGATTCGTAGATTGTGCATCGCTTTGCCAGCGGCCAATTGGTAAGCTGCCACGCGTTCTGGATCAACGCCAGCTAATGAACCTGGATCAGACGACACAATGCTGATGCGACTAGCACCCTTAGCAATCCAATCATCGGCTTGATCGACTTTGTGCTGAGGGATATTTTTCAAGCGTTCCTCTGCGGCATGTGTTAGAAATTCTTTTTGTACAGTGTCATCGGTCCATTGAACGATGACTTCAGCTGCTCCTAATTTATAGGCTTCTTTGGTGATCAAACGGGCGAGTGGCGCTTGATCCACACTGATTTGCAAAACAACTGTATGTGAGTCTTGGACATTGACTCCGACTTCAGCAATCAGTTGTGCATATTTTTCAAGATATTCGTTGAATTTTGGTAAAACCATTTTGTTTGCCCCCTAAAATAATCTGTTATTATCATAACACTAAGTAAAAATCAAAACAAATAGAAGAGAGGGACGTTTAATGGAAAAGATGGCGATCATTTATAGTTGTTTTTAGAGAGAATCGCTACACTATACAATGCAGTCAGCCAATTCTTCTTAACAGAAGAATCAAGCCAGTAGGATGATGGCAGACATTTAATACTTGAAAAGAAACAAGCAGTATACTGGGGCTCATGGTTATGCTGAAACAAACGGTTCTTGTAGCTGAGCAGGGCTATTCAAAGTCAACTGTAACTTGTAGCAAAGCTGAGGCAGATCGACAGTTGATTCCTCAAGAAAATTGCTGTCCGCTACGTTTCACGATTGACATCAGACAAGATCTTCCCACAGGAAACTTGCTGTGGATTGTAAGAATGATAAAAAAACAATAAGAATCGTTTTTTTTATTGGAAAATAAATAAGGAGATTTGAATTATGATGAAAACATGTTAGAATGAATGAAAAGCATTTATGAAAGCGGTAGATAATTTAGATAAGGAGACCGATGACCATGGCTAGAAAAAAAACAATCACAAGAGACCAGATTTTGAATGCTGCTTACGAAGTTGTCGCAAAAGAAGGGTTTTCTCGTTTTACTGCTAGAAATATTGCAGCAAAAATGAAGTGTTCCACCCAGCCGATTTACTTGGAATTCAAGAACATGGATGATTTGAAGAATGTCTTGGTCACAGAGATCACAAACAATGTGCTGACTAAGTTATTAAAAAAAGAAGTGACCGGTAATCGACTGATCGATTTGGGGTTGAACTGTATCGAATTTGCCAATAAGGAAAAGCAGCTATACAAAGCTCTCTTTCTAGAAGGTGAAGTTAGTGTAGGGGATATCAAAGAATATTCCTATGAATATTTTGTTGGTTCGGTGATCAAGGGAACTGAATACGAAGAATTGTCAGAGAAACGACTTCAGTCGGTCTATATGGGCTTTTGGATCATTGTGACTGGGTTGGCAGCATTGACCTCCTCTAGTATCGTGGACTTGTCTCGCGAGGAAACGATCGAACTATTGGAAAATTCTTTCCAGATTATGAAAAAGCAAGAGCCAATCGATTTGTCTTTCAAATCATTGCAACGTTAAAAACAGGCATCGTCACAAAGAAAAGTGACGATGCCTACTTTTTAACTCTTTTTTATAACTGTTCCACTAATTTTTTTGCAAATGCTTCGAGATTTTGGATGTCCTCTTCTTCGGCAGCAAGATCAACTTTTACACCGTCTGCGCCTTTTGTTGCCCCTGTTTTTAAGAAGGCTGCTTCAAAATCGTCGACTGCTTTACAAAAGAAGTCGTAAAAAGTGTCTCCTGAACCACAGACACCAAAGATTTTTCCAGAAAGGTCCAGTTCTAGTAAGTCATCATAAAAATCCATGATCTCATCGGGCAGACTTCCTTCATCGTATGTATAAGATGCTACCACACAAATGTCTGCTTCTTCAAAATCCTCCGCATCGATTTGTGTACATTCTTCTATTTCAACATCGATCCCCATATTTTCCATTGTCTCAGCGACAATATCGGCGATTTCTTCGGTATTTCCGGTCATACTTGCATAAACGATTTTTGCTAAGGTCATGATGTCCTCCTATTTTATCTCTTGATCAACGTTCCGTTCCACCGTTGATTATAGCAAAATATTTAGAATATGTGAACTGTTCTTCAAGTCAGTAGAAGGAATTTGGAAAAAAATAGCTTCCTATGGTAAAATAGATGAGATTTAAACGAAGGGAATTAGATAAAATGATTACATTAAAATCACAGAGAGAAATCGAGCGTATGGCTGAATCCGGCGCATTATTGGCCAAAGTCCATAAAGAACTAAGAACATTCATCAAACCAGGAATCACAAGTTGGGACATTGAAGTTTTCGTTCGTCATTATATTGAGAGTCACGGTGGTGTAGCAGCACAGATCGGCTTTGAAGGCTACAAATATGCGACTTGCTGCAGTATCAATGATGAGATCTGTCATGGATTTCCACGTAAAAAAGTTTTGAAGGAAGGCGACTTGATCAAAGTTGATATGTGTATCGATCTAAAAGGCGCAATCTCCGATTCTTGTTGGACTTATTCAGTTGGAGAACCTTCACCGGAAGTAAAACGGTTGATGGAAGTCACTAAAAAAGCTTTGTATTTAGGGATCGAGCAAGCACAGGTCGGCAACCGTATCGGTGACATTGGTCATGCGATCCAAACCTATGCGGAAGGCGAAGGGTACGGAGTGGTCCGTGATTTTATCGGTCACGGCATTGGTCCTACGATCCATGAAAGTCCGGCAGTTCCCCATTATGGAGAAGCTGGCAAAGGCTTGCGCCTGAAAGAAGGCATGGTGATCACAATTGAACCGATGATCAATACAGGAACTTGGAAAATGAGGATGGATCCAAATGGCTGGACAGCCTACACTTTGGATGGCGGATTGAGTTGTCAGTATGAACATAGCTTGGCCATCACAAAAGAAGGCCCTCGTATTCTGACCTCTCAAGGAGAAGAAGGCACATACTGATTTCAAGTAAAGGAGAAGGTCATGAATCTATTAAAAAAATTTAGTGCAAATAAAGATCTTAAACGCTTCATACAGACGGTGCAAGCTCGTGTAACAGAGTCTGAGATGACCAACTATTCAATCGTAGTTGCTTATTATTTGTTGCTGTCATTGTTTCCGTTGTTGATCGCAGTGGGGAATGTCTTACCATTTTTGGAGATCGATCCGAACACTGTCTTACCTTATCTGCAGGAGATCATTCCAGAAACGGTCTATGAATTTTTAGGACCAGCGATTCAGGATCTTTTGACACAGGGATCGGGTGGCTTATTGTCTATTTCAGCGATTGCTACACTATGGTCTGCCAGTCAAAGTATCAATGCACTCCAAAAAGCGTTAAACAAAGTGTACGGAGTTGAAGAGCGAGGGAATTTTATTATCACTCGTATCGTCTCTGTATTTATTATCGTCTTGTTACTTATTGCGATTGTAGGAGTAACGATCGTGGTTGGTTCAGGAAAACTGATTCTGGACAGTCTGCAGCCTATCTTCCAATTTTCAGACAATATCATTTCGACCTTCCAAACGGTCAAATGGCCGTTAACGATCATCACGATGCTGGTGATCATGGGAGTGATCTACTGGATCGTGCCGAACGTAAAAGTACGCTGGCGTTCCGTATTACCGGGAGCCGCTTTTGCGACCGTTGGCTGGATGCTCCTTTCTCAAGTGTTTGGTCTGTATGCAAAATATTTTGCTGCTAGAGTCAGCGGCTATCAAATCATCGGAAGCTTCGTTGTTTTGATGTTATGGTTAAACTTTGCTGCCATGATCATTATTTTAGGTGGAATCATCAATGCGGTAGTCGAAGAATTTGTTGGTGGAGAAGTCGTTGAACGAACGGACCCAATGGACAAAGTAAAATCAGGGTTGAAAAAATTAGGTAATAAAGAAGATGAAAGTGAGAAAAGTTGATGGGATTTACATTTCAATTTATTGTTAGGCTTTTTATGACGATGTTACTTTCAATCATCTTGACACCGTTAATTAAATTGCTTTCCTTTAAAATTGGTGCGGTCGACCGTCCGGGAGAACGCAAGATCAACACAACAACGATGCCAACAGCGGGTGGATTAAGTATTTTTCTTTCTTTTTCGATCGCTGTTTTATGGGAATTCAGCGATACTTTGAGTGTCCACCGGATCTGGCCGATGCTTTTAGGTGCGCTAATCGTTGTTTTGACCGGTTTGATCGATGATATTTATGAGCTGAGTCCGCTGCAAAAAACGATCGGTCTGACTTCCGCCGCTTTGGTCATTTATTTTGTGGCAGATATCGGTATCAGTACGATCTCGATTCCCTTCATGGGTATTTTTCACACAGGCTGGTTAGGTTTACCGTTGACTATTTTATGGATCTTGGCGATCACCAATGCGGTCAATTTGATTGACGGATTGGACGGACTGGCAGCCGGAGTCTCTATAATTGCTTTAACAACGATCGGATTGGTCAGTTATTTCTTCCTGCCGGGCAATGGTGTGACGTTGGCGATCCTGATTTTTTCATTGGTAGCAGCGATCGTAGGGTTCTTTCCCTATAATTTCCATCCGGCAACGATTTTTCTGGGAGATACTGGGGCCTTATTTTTAGGTTTCATGATCGCGGTTTTCTCGCTTCAAGGATTAAAAAATGCGACCTTTATCTCTGTATTGACTCCAATGTTTATTTTAGGAGTACCGATCACGGACACGGTCTTTGCGATGATTCGTCGTCGTTTCAACAATCAGCCGATCTCATCTGCAGACAAAATGCATTTGCATCATCGTTTACTCTCACTGGGTTTTACTCATCGAGGAGCCGTCTTGACGATCTATGCGATGGCGTTAGTATTTTCGTTTATCGCCTTATTAATGAATTATGCGAGTACTTGGGCGATCATTCTTTTGATCATCAGTACGACGATCGGTCTAGAATTGTTTATTGAACTGATTGGTCTCGTAGGAGAGAATCGTCAACCGTTGATGCGTAGCTTGAAATTTTTAGGTAACCGTAGATATCGGCAAAAGGTGTTGCATGGCACAGAGGAAGAGACAAAAGAAGAAAAATAAAGCATTTATCAGTCAAATGATAAATGTTTTTTTTTTGTTCAGAAAAATACATGGTAAAATATAACAGATGAGATTATTTAGAAAGGAACGTGTTTAAATGAAAAAAATCGTTTTAAGTTTCATTTTGGCGGGCACATTGTTTTTAGGAGGCTGTGGAAATACGGATGAAGCAACGTCTTCTAGTTCAGAGGAGATCACAACAGTGAAGATCGGTGTGATGCCTTCGACAGACAATATGCCGTTGATCGTTGCCCATGAGCAAGGTTTTGATCGAGAGCATGGTGTGAATATCGAGCTGGAAACCTTCAAATCTGCAAAAGACCGCGATGCCGCTTTCCAATCGGGGACAGTAGACGGGATCAATTCGGATCTGATCGCATTTTCTACCTATTTACAGGGAGGAATGGATATCCAGATCACTAGCTCTACCTATGGTCAATTTGACTTAGTCGCCAGTACGGAACATCAATCACTGGAAGAACTCAAGGACCAAGAAATCATTATTTTGAAAAATCAAGGACCGGAATACGCTGCGGAAGCTATTTTAGCACAAGCAGGACTCTCAACAGAGGATGTTCGTTTCATTGAAGTACCGCAAGTTCCTAGTCGTGTCGAATTATTGCAGAACCAACAGGCCGCTGCTGCGATTTTACCAGAGCCTTTCGTAACGATGACTGCTGCAGAAGGTATGCATAATTTAGGCTCAACCAGAGAAGTTGGCTTGAATCCATTTGTGCTTTGCTTCACAACGGAGGTCATCGATGAAAAAGCAACGGCTTTGCAGGGCATGTATGAGGCGTACAACCAGGCTGTCACTTGGATGAAAGAACAAGATGAATCGGAATATATTGGGCTATTTGTGGATAAAATCGGTTTTCCTGAAGCGATGATCGACCAAATCATTGTTCCTGACTATCCGCAAGCAAGTCAAGTCACAGAAGAAGAGGTGACTCAGGCCTTTACATGGGCAAAGGATAAAGGTCTTTTAAACATTGAGGTTGAACCAAAGGACGTATTGAGCGATGTCTATTTCCAATGATCTTTTTCAACTGAACCAGATATCCTATAAGATTGAAGAACAAACGATCTTGCAGGAGATCTCTCTTTCTTTGGAGAAAGAAAAAATCTATGCACTGATTGGTCCTTCTGGGGCAGGCAAGACCACCTTGCTGCATTTATTGGCTGGATTGAAAGAACCTTCAAAAGGAGAACTCTTGCTGAAAGGAAGCTCTCCGAAGCAAGCAGTAATTTCGATCGTTCCGCAAGATTATGGCTTGCTTCCTTGGCAAACAGCAGGGCAAGCGGTGTCTGAAGGACGGAAGATCAGCCAAGGAAAAAAGCTGATCGCAGAAGACAAAGAAGAGCTACAGCGCTTTTTTGAGCAAATGGCACTGACAGAGTTATCCCATAAATATCCGAACCAACTGAGTGGCGGTCAAAAACAACGGGTAGCGATCGCCCGAGGACTTGCCAGTCGCAGTGAGGTGCTGCTGATGGATGAGCCTTTTTCTGCTCTGGATACCTTCACCAAAGAAAAAGCCCAGCGCTTGTTTTTGGAATGTTGGCAAGAAGCTCCCCGTTTGACGGTCTTTGTAACACATGATATCGAGGAAGCACTGCTGTTGGCACATGAAGTGATCATTCTACAAGGCAATCCCGGAACCGTTAAAAAGCTGTTTCCTTCACCTTTTCAAAAGAAAACTGATCTTGATCGTTATCGTCGTTCAGAAACACTTTTTCAGACGTCGCTACGTTTGCGAAAGGAGATCGAAGAGTGAAGAAACAATCTGTTCGTCCACTCATTGGAGCTGTGACCGCGGCGGCTTTACTACTGGGGATTTGGTGGATGAGCAGTGTCTTGCTGGCCAAGCCATTGCTTCCTTCACCATTCGTAGTACTTCAAAGACTGCCAGAATTATTCAGAGAAGGCATTTTACAACATCTGCAAACCAGTTTTTATCGGGTGTTGCTAGGAATCGGCTATTCGATTGCGGGAGGATTTTTGTTAGGTTTGACGATGGGCAGTTTTCCAAAATGGAATCCGTTCTTTGACCCGTTGATCTATTTGACTTATCCGATACCCAAGATGGCTCTATTGCCGATTGTTATGCTACTCGGAGGTTTAGGGGATCTATCGAAAATCGTGATGATCATTTTGATCGTGTTACCTCAAGTAACGATCGCTGTCCGAGACGCAGTCAGAGAGGTACCAAAAAATGAATACGATGTCTATCGTTGTCTACAAGCAAGTCGTTGGCAACAGTTTACAGCCATTACCTTTCCAGCGACCTTGCCGGCGATCTTCAGTGCGACTCGTGTCTCTTTAGGCACAGCGCTCTCGATTTTATTTTTTACTGAAAATTATGGCACAGAGTTTGGCATGGGGTATTTTATTATGGATTCTTGGACGAGAATGGATTACCCAGCCATGTATGCCGGTATTTTGATTTTGAGTAGCTTTGGTTTCTTACTATTTGGGTTGATGGATCTGCTAGCTGCTGTCCTATTCAAATGGCAAAAAAAACTGTAAATAAAAACAGCTCTAAATGTGCTGACCTCAGCAGTCAGACATTTAGAGCTGTTTATTTATAGGTTATCAGTTGATTGCTTGTCCACCAGTAATACCGTAAATTTGTGCCGTCACGTAGCTGGCTTTATTCGAAGCTAAAAAAACATAAACAGGGGCCAATTCGACGGGCTGTCCTGCTCGTTCCATCAAAGCCTCCTGACCAAATTCTGGTAGTTCTTCATTTGGTTGTCCACCATCTAGTTGAAGCGGTGTCCAAATCGGACCAGGAGCAACGCCATTGACGCGAATACCTTTTTCAGCAAATTGCTTCGCCAAGCTAACCGTAAAGCTGACGATGGCCGCGTTCGTTGCTGCATAATCCATTAAGTGTGGACTTGGATCAAAGCCTTGAACAGAGGTTGTCGTCACGATTGCACCACCAGCAGGTAAGTACGATTCAGCTGTCTTGACTGTTTCAAACATAGAAATGATGTTGACAGTAAAGGTGTCTTTGACCTGTGTCATTGGTAAATCAGAGATTTTCTTACGAGCAATCTGCTGTGCCGCATTCAAAACAAGGGTATCTAAACCGCCGAGACCTTTCACCGCTTTTTCTACGATTTCTTTGCCAGCGCCTTCCTCCCGCAGATCATAAGGGAGAAGGACGACTTTGCGACCGGCTTCTTGGATATAAGTCGCCACTTCTTCTGCGTCTTTTTCTTCACCAGGAAAGAACTGAAGGGCAATATCGGCTCCTTCTCTAGCATAGGCGATCGCAACAGCACGTCCGATTCCAGAATCTCCGCCTGTGATCAGAACGCGACGATCTTTTAATTCTTCGCTTCCGTGATAACTTTCTTCTCCGCAATCTGGTTTTGGTTCCATTTTGTCTTGTAAGGCAGGCGTATCTTGATCCTGTTTTACAAATTTTTCCGTGTGATACAACGTTCTTGGATCTGTTAAAATAGGTTCTGTCATGTGATTCGCTCCTTTCGTTATCTACTATTTTATAGTAAGTCCTTCAATAATGAAAAAGAGACCCTCTTTGATTTGTGACCCATCATGGACAATTGGTGAAAGAGCAAGGATCATCGTCGCCAAAATAATTCCTTTGACAAAATTCGATTACAGATGTAAACTTATTGTTGAAGGAGGCATGACAAATGAGAACAACAAAAGAACCAGTGAAAATTAGTGATTCTGAATGGGAGATCATGCGTGTCGTTTGGCATAAAAAAGCGGTAGATGCGACAACAATCAGTCAACTGCTGAGTGAGTCAAAAGGCTGGAAGATCGCAACGGTCAAAACATTGCTGGGACGACTCGTTAAAAAAGATGTTTTGCATACTGAACAAGTAGGGAAAAAGTTCGTCTATTCTGCCCTCATAACAGAAGAAGAGACCGTTCGCAGTGCAACAGCTAATTTGTTTTCTCACATTTGTGCTGTCAAAGCAGGAAAGACGATTGCTGATTGGATCAGTGAAGTCGATCTGACGGTTGACGATATAGAAACGATTCAGCAAGTACTGTCGGAAAAACAAGCAGTCTCGTCGATCGCCTGTGACTGTCTGCCAGGTCAGTGCCACTGTAAACAAGAGGAGGAAGCTGTATCATGAAACAAAAATTTGCTATCGAAGGACTAAGCTGTGAGCATTGTGTTGCCCGTGTAGAAAAGGCTGTGTCGGAGTTGCCAGGGGTACAAAAGGTCAAAGTCCATTTGAAAAAGAAAAATGGTGTCGTCAAATTCGATGAAACTCAGACATCGACTGAGTCAATTATTGAAACAGTTAAAGAGACTGGTTACGAAGCAAGCCTCTTAAAATAAAAGAACCTTTTTATTGATTATGGATCATCCTGTGAGGAAAGACAATTTCCTCACATTTTTTTTATTCTAATGAAATCTTATACAAAAGTTATGATATAATGTGAGAGTCGAGACAAGGAGGGGAAGGAATGGAACTGAAAAAGCTAGAAGTTCCCACAACTTCAATAACAGAAGTGAAAAAATCTCCGATGGATGTTTTCAGCCAGGCGCGAGAGGCGGGCACAGCTGTTTATGTATTCAATCGTGAAAAAGTTGCTGGTGTCATGCTTACGCAAGCACAATATGAAACCTTACTTCAAGAATTGCACGAATTGAGGGAGCGTCCAGTAGAGGTTGCCACAGATGAAGTGGAATTTACAACAGTTACTGGTTTGGAGGATTTTTCTCAGACATTGCGCAAAACCTTGATTACGGGAGCCTCGATCTCTGCAAAGAATCTGGATGAGCGCATGGTCGCTTTAGGCTTTATCACAAAGAAAACGGGCTTTGGCGGTGTGGTAGAAATGATCAACGAGTTGAAAGAATCTGGCAAGATCGTGTATCAGCTGCGTCGCAAACCGGAAGGAAAAAATGTGGTGGCAGAAGTGATTGGTGAACCAGATAATCAGACGCAATTATTTGATAAATTAATTATCAAGAAAATTTATTTAAGAGAAATTTAGTGATAGAAACGACATTCTGCCAAAAGAGAGTGTCGTTTATTTTTTTGTGAAAAAATACTGATTTTTGAAACTTTTTGAGAAAGGAGAGCATCTAATAGATAAAGGGGGAAAGAAAATGAAAGAACGCTCTTTGATCAGACAATCGAAAGCAGGGAAACCAGAAGCGTTTGAAGAACTGTTGCAGTTATACAGTGAGCAGATGTACAAAATGGCGTTTCGTTATGTCTCCAATCGTGAAGATGCGTTGGACATTGTTCAAGAAACAGCGTATAAGGCTTATCTGGCTATACCGAATTTAAAAAAAGATCACTATTTTTCGACATGGCTGATGCGCATATTGATCCATACAGCATTTGAATGTTTGAGAAAAAAACGCCCGCAAGTAGATATTGATTCGATCAATGAAAGGGTTTTTGTTGAAGAGATTGATAGAATCGAACATCTGCAGTTAATGGAAGCATTGCAAGAGTTAAGAAGCGATTATCGCGATGTGCTGGTTCTTTTTTACTTGCATGATCTACCTGTGAAACAAGTAGCGAAAGTAATGCGGCTACCAGTCGGGACTGTCAAAACCCATTTACGTAGAGGTAAGGAAGAGTTAAAAAAAACTTTGAAAGGAGACGATCAAAATGGACAAAAAATTTTTCCAGATAAAGCATAGTGAAGATCCTATCCCTGAAAAAGAAATACGTCAGGCAATTCAGATAGGGATTCGTCGGGCAGCTGCGTTGCGACAACCAAAACAGCGAGGATCTATCAGAAAGAAAGTGATATTAAGTAGCTTCTTAGTTGCTGCTCTGATTTTGACATTTATTATCTCACCAGTGTCAGAAGCATTATCTACGGTCCCGTTGATCGGATCAGTCTACAGCTATTTTCATGATTTGACAGGGAAAAAATTAGAAGAAAAGGAGATGACCGCTTCTTTGAATGAGACTGTCAGCAGTCAGGGAATTGATGTGACGGTCACAGAAGCCTATTTTGATGGAGGCGCGCTAGGGATTAGTTTTAAAATAACTGGAGAGGTTGAAAAAGATGCACTAGGCACCTACAGTTCAATCTATGAAATATTTCATACAGATCAGAATATTTCTGAAACAATTGAAATGGCTTCACTAAAGGAAACCGAAGAGGGATTGATGGGTCATATCACACAACCCTATCCTTACAACGATCCTGCCGAAACTATAACAGTCCCTTTAAACTTTACTAGAATTGGCACAACAGAAGGGAACTGGGCGTTTCAGCTTCCTTTTCAACAACTTCCTTACCAGACGATTTCTTTGAAGGAAACACGAAGCGACGAGGAGAATGATCTAAGGATCGATTTTCTTTCCGTCTATCTTGGACAAGCAACAGTTTCTGTCAATTATACAGCAGATTTTACGGCTGATCATCAAAGGAATCAAGTTCGTCTGGAATTCTATAATGATCAGGGAGAAGCGCTTTTCCCTACCACGAATGGGATCCGATTGGACAAAAAGACTGAGGGGAATCGGGTTCTTATTCAGGGACGAGGAATGATCTTGCAGCCAGTTGTAGAAGAAACAGAATATATCGACGTTTTCCCAAAGATTGCCATCGAAGGAGAAGATCCGAATGAACCTCTCGAGTTGGAACCGCTAAGGATTAATCTGTCTGATTAGTAAAAAAGAGTGATAACATGAATCAAAAATATCCGAACAAATTAGAAGGAATGTTACTTAATCTAGGTGGATTTGTGACAAGGACGATCCTCTATTGTTCGGATATATTTGTTGTTAAACATATGTGTATCACTGTGTTTTTTCCATAATAATCTCATGGACATGGTCACAGTTCAGCGTACTGACCGGTACTTCCAGAAAAAATTCATCAATGATTGTTTGTAGCGAAGATAGCTGCTGATAACCGGTAAAATAATATTCGTTATTTATCAAAAATTCTCGTAGTTTTTCTGAATGTTTTGAAGAAATTTCTTAGTTCATTTTTTCCTCCAATAGGTTTGTCCATCTTTGGTTCGATCTAAAAAGCCGTATTCGATCAGGTAACGGCGAACAGTTACAAAGTCTTCAACGAATTGTTTTAAGATTTCGTTGACTGCTTTTTCAGAATAGTTTTTCGTTTCATCAAAGGCTTGAGCGATCTTCGCTAAGATTACTAACTTGCGTTTTTCTTTGCGTGGAAATTGAATCACACGACCGTCTTCAAAATAAGTTGCTAGAATTTTTTGTTGTTCTTCTTGAGTGATCTGGTAACGATCATCCAACATGGTTGCCCCTTTATGTGGCAGCAAACCGGAAGAAACATTCAAGGATTCCATGATGCTCAAAAAAATTCTGGACTGTCGCTCTTTTTCTTTTAATTTGAAGCGATGATTCCGGACGGTAGAGGCAGAGATTCCCAAACGTTGCGCGATCACCGTGTCACTCAGCTTTTGAGCGAACAGTTGTAGAATCTCCTGTTGGGTTTCTGTGACTCCCAGTGTTTCCTTCGGTAGCTCCAGTAAAGCGGCAAGAGGACCACCATGTGTTGTGACGTGTTCTTCGATTGCTTTTTCAGCGGTCAAGAAATGTTCTCCCAAAGGATAAATGAAGCCCTCTGTAAAAGATTGGTTACAATAAAGACAGTGGTACTGATCCTGATCTTTAAGCCATCCTTGCTTGTATTCAGTGATTGTATAAACTTTTTCTTCTTTCATCTGCATAACCTCAAACATAATTTTATTTTGTTTATATAAAAACTAACACAAACTCAAAATGTTTGCAATAGTTCTTTTTGTTTGATGAATTGTTAGAAAATTTCGATAAAAGTTTCAAAAAATGACAAAAATGTGAGAATTTATGGTAGGATATCAACAATAAGGATGCCAGTTCCACTTTGCCAGTCCTACTTTACCAGTCTCACTTACTAGGAACTCCAAGCTAGTGAGATGGTATGCGTAGAGAGGATCAAACTTAAATTTTCGTTTTTAGAAGATTTAAATACTCTCAAACGAAATAGCTCTAGGAGTTCTGAACTAGTGGAATGGTATACGGCATTTCGATCAAACTAAAATTTCGTTTTTCAGAAATTTTAATTCATTAAAAGAAATTACGAGGAGTGGTAACAAATGACTGATTTAACTAAACGATTCAATAAACAACTGGACAAGATCGCGGTATCATTAATTCGACAATTCGATGACCGTGTCTCAAATATTCCCAATATTTTAAAACTGACTTTAGGAGAACCTGATTTCAATACACCGGATCATGTAAAATCAGCCGGTTCTACAGCGATCGAAGAAAATTTTAGTCATTATACAGGAATGTCAGGCTTGCCAGATGTTCGCCAAGCAGCCAGCCAATTTATGGAAAAGAAATACCAAATCTCTTATGATTGGCAGTCAGAGATTTTAGTGACTGTCGGAGCAACAGAGGCGATTGCAGCGAGTCTTTTAGGTATCTTAGAAGCAGGCGATAAAGTATTACTTCCTTCACCAATCTATCCTGGCTATGAGCCTGTGATCGCTTTAGCTGGGGCAGAACCAGTGTATATCGATACGAGCGATAATGGTTTTGTTTTGGCTCCTGAAGCTCTGGAAGCAGCCCTTCAGGAACATGGTGAAAAAGTCAAGACAGTGATTCTAAACTATCCAAGCAATCCAACAGGGGTGACGTATTCTCGTGAAGAGGTCAAAGCGTTGGCTGAGGTCTTGAAAAACTATCCAGTCTTTGTTATCAGTGATGAAATCTATAGTGAGCTTACCTATGACACTGATCATGTTTCGATTGCCGAATATTTGCGTGAACAAACAATCTTGATCAATGGTTTATCCAAATCTCATGCAATGACCGGTTGGCGGATCGGTTTCATTCTAGCACCTGAAGAAATGACCAAAGAAATCATGAAGGTTCATCAGTATCTAGTGACTGCTGCATCGACTGTTTCGCAAAAAGCGGCAGTTCAAGCACTGGTTGATGGAATCAACGATGCTCAAGTGATGAAAGTGGAATACCAAAAACGCCGTGATTTTGTCTATGAAAAAATGACTCAGCTTGGTTTTGAAGTGGCGAAACCGTCTGGCGCATTTTACATTTTTGCCAAAGTTCCAGCAAACTGTATTCAGGATTCGATGGATTTTTGTGTGGATCTGGCTCAAAAACAAGCTTTAGCTGTGATTCCGGGAATTGCCTTTGGAGAGGCTGGTGAAAGCTATATTCGAATCAGCTATGCAGCAAGTATGGAAGATTTGGAAGAAGCTATGACACGAATGGAACGTTATGTTCTAGGTGAATAATCATATAGTATAAAAAGTGAGCACTGCCTGTTGAAGGCAGTGTTTTTTACTTTATTATCAATTTTTTTTTAAAGTATAATAATAAAGTGCTTGTTATTTTTGTAGAAGCGAATGGTTAAAAAAAACATCTGCTGTCACCTTCAAGACAGTAACTGAGTAAAAAGATGCTCGGATAAGGGGAAAAAGTCGTGTTTGTTATTTAGTTAAACCCACCTTTTAAACGTGGTGTTATCTTACTAGGATAATGTTTGAGTGCGCTTTCTTTACGTGGTACGCTTATAGTAAGGGAGAATGAATGTTCAAAAAATAGACAGTATTAATGAAAGGAATGGTGAGAAGACACTTTGTCCTTTCTTAAAGATGTTATAGTTTGGAGGGATAGTATGAAAAAATTATTCACACGGAAGAACGCTTTAATCTTTTTAGCTGGATTTTTGACGAGTTTTGTACTCAAGAATCTAATCGAAGGGATATATCTTTACCTTACTACTAGATAGAGTAGAAGCATCGTTTCTTCTTATAGGATAGAAATTTTCGGAGGGATTTTTTTGAAAAAAATTCTTATTGGTATCTTAGAAGTCCTGACAGGAATCGTCTTGTGGATGATCTATATCTAATGAATTGCTAGCATATGAAAAATTTAAGAAGTTTACTTTTAGACGAAGGGATCGCTTTCAAGCCTAAGACTTTCGAATCCAAGAGCTCTCAAAACAGACGAATGCAAACTTGATTGTAAGAAGTACGTTTCTATAAAAGATAGACTTTGTGTTATACTATTTATAAGTAACGTTTTCATTTTAAGCTTGAGGAAGGGGATTCCTATGAAAATCATTGAAGAACTTTCAAATCGAAGAAAAGAGAAGCAGGAGCAGCGAAAGAAAGAGCTGCGACGAAAGAATCACCTGTTACGAAAAAAAGGGATCGACCCACATCAGGGCTGGCACAGAGTGGTGGATACAGGTGTTGGCGGCTTGAATCAGGTGATCGTGCGCTCAGGTAGTGGCACCGTTGATCCTACAGGAAATCCGGATGGGACAGAAAATTTCTTTGTGGAAGAACAAAAGCGTTTACGAAAAGACTAAAGGCAAGGAGTTGCACGACATCGTGCAGCTCTTTTTATTTACATAAACTTTACATCGATTAATCAAAATTTTACATAAAGTCCATAATGGTTTTACATTCGATTGCTAGACTATGGGTGTGACAAAGAGAGAGAAAGAGGAGATAATAAACCATGAAAAAAATTACTGGATTACTTGTATTAGCAGGTGTGTTATTAGCTGGCTGCGGCGGCGGAAATGGAGATACAGATTCAAGTGCAGCAGGTTCTTCGGAAGCAGCTGGATCAAATGAAAAAGTAGAAATCCTAGCAGTTGGTTCAACAGCTTTACAACCTTTAGTAGATGCAGCTAACGAAAGCTTTACAGCTCAAAATCCAAATTATGAAATTTCTGTCCAGGGTGGCGGAAGCGGTACTGGTTTGAGCCAAGTTGCTGCTGGAGCGGTAACAATCGGTAACTCTGACGTGTTTGCAGAAGAAAAAGACGGCGTTCCTGCTGACGAATTAGTTGACCACCGTGTTGCGGTTGTCGGAATGGCACCTGTTGTCAACAAAGAAGCTGAAGTTTCAGACATTACTAAAGAACAATTAATCGGTATCTTTACTGGTGAAATCACAAACTGGAGTGAAGTTGGCGGAGCAGACATGGAAATTTCTGTTGTTAACCGTGCTTCAGGAAGCGGAACTCGTGCTACTTTTGAAAAATGGGGCTTAGACGGAGCAGAAACAATTCAAAGCCAAGAGCAAGATTCTTCAGGAACTGTTCGCCAAATCGTTTCTCAAACACCAGGAACAATCAGTTACCTAGCATTGTCTTACTTGGATGATTCTTTACAAGCATTGGCGATCGATGGTATTGAACCAACACCTGAAAACATTGAAACAAACGACTGGACAATCTGGTCTTATGAGCACATGTATACAAAAGGTGAACCAGAGGCTGACGTTAAAGCTTTCCTAGATTACATCTTGACAGATGAAATCCAACAAGGTACAGTTATCGAACTAGGTTACCTACCAATTACTGAAATGAAAGTTGACCGTAGTGTTGACGGAGAAGTAACAAATCTTTAATCTAAACCTATAAAATAAAAAGACGACATCTCTGTACCGTCCTAAAGCAGTTCGAACTGCTTTAGGGCGGTTTCCCTATGTCGTCTTTTTTAATTTTTTAAGGTAGTCACTTTGAATAAAAAATAAATCATCAGCCCTAGCCAGATGATTGCTAGCAAGTAAGGCAACCAGGGATGTGTTCGAACCATCCAAAGACTGACAGACATGGTGGCTGTGATTGTCAGCATGACTCTTTTTTTCGTTGGTCTGGTCATCCCACTGCCTTGGACATAACTCGCCAGGTTTTCTTTGTATAGTTTGGTTTGTATAAACCACTGATGCAGTCGATCGGAACCTCTTGAAAATGAAAAGGTCGCCAGCAGTAAAAAAGGAAAAGCAGGCAGAACGGGTAGAATTGCTCCGACAGCCCCTAAAGCCAATCCCGTCCAGCCTAAACTCAAATAAAAAATTTTTTTCATGTATCCTCCTTATTCCAAGGGGAGATAGACATGGAAAGTCGAACCTACACCTAAGTGACTTTCCACTTGGATACTTCCGCCGAGAATCTCTATATAATCTTTGACAATCGCTAAGCCAAGACCTGTTCCTCCAGAATTTCGCGCACGAGCCTTGTCTACGCGATAGAATCGTTCAAAGATTCTACTTTGCTCATCAGAGTCGATCCCGATCCCAAAATCCTGGACCTGCAGATGAAAACCATTTTCTTCATAGAAGGTAATTTGGATTTCTCCTTCTGGCAGGGAATAGTTGACTGCATTTTCAATCAAATTTTTACAAATTGGATGGAATAGCTCGATCTGAGTGGCAAAGGAATAATCAGGTGGACCATCGATCGTCAGTTTCAGTTGCTTTTCTTCAATGACTAAGTGATAGTCTCTGACGATCTGGATCAGCTGACTTGTTACATCGATTGTTTGGATTGGATAACTGATAGCGGCACTTTTTGATAATTGAATGATTTCCTGAATCAGATTTTCTAAACGATAGGCATCTTTTTGCATGATCTTTAGAAAAGCATTCAGGGTTTCAGGATCTTCTTTGGCTCCGTCTAACAGTGTTTCTGTAAAACCAATCAGTGAAGTGACAGGTGTTTTTAATTCGTGAGAGACATTTCCGACAAAGTCCTTTTGTAATTTTTCCAATTGACGAATACGTGTCAGATCGTAAGAGACTGCTAAAATCTGGTTTGCTTCCTCAAAATAACGTAGGGTGACATCCAGTACTCGTTCATTCGCCGTTTGGATCTCTTCATGGACAAATGTTTTGGTTTCACTGACACGATAAATCATTTGAATCAGCTGTGTATTGGTGATCGTTTCTGTAAAAGGTTGTTTTTCAGATGTAACGAATAATCCTAGCTGCTCCTGCATTGTGCCATTCATCAAGATCAGCTGTCCTTCTGCATCAATCATAAAAATACCGATCGTCAATTCATTTAGCAGCGTATACAACTGCCGTTCACTGGCAGTGTAAGCTTGATAAGTTTGGCTCAACTGTTCGCTCAAAAGATTGATACTGCGATAGAGCTCTTTCCATTCGGGCGAAGATTGCATGATCGTTTCCGGATGGGCAGGTTCTTCAATCATCTTGTGAAGAACAGGGAGAATCGTTTCGATCGGACGGTTACGTCTGCGTAGTATTTGCAGGATGATCCCGCTAAGAATCAGCCAAAAGATGCCGTAGACAAGGAAGATCGCTTGTTTCATTCTATTGGCATTTGGTAGGAAACTTTCTGTTGGTTCAGCGATGCGAATGATTGCCGTCAGCTGTCCATCTTCTTTGATTGGTAAAGCGACATACAGTAACTCTTTGTGTAAGGTTGGACTGATCCGAATGGACCGTCCGATAGAGCTTCCTTGCAAGACTGCCTTGATCTCGGGGCGCTGTGAACGTGTCTCGGTCAAGTTATCCCCATAGGTATCGAATAAGATCATGCCTTGTTCATCCATATAAGTGATCCGCTCTTCAGAACCGAGGGTGTATTGTTCGATGACCTTTCCCAGTGAAGGCTCGTCTGCTGCCAGACGAATCACCAAATCGGCTTTTTGTCGTAAAAACGTTTCATGCTGTGAGAGCACCTGCTGATCGTAAAAATTACCGATAAACAACCAGCTGGTGAAAAAAATCAATATCAAAAGCAGGATCCATCCTAGATAGCTTTGCTTTTTCATTATTCTTTTGGCTCCTGGAATTTATAACCGAATCCACGAATGGTTTGCAAATATTGTGGGTGTTTTGGATCATGTTCGATTTTTTCCCGCAAATGACTGACATGGACATCGACGATTCGACTCTGACCGTCAAAATCAAAATGCCAGATTCGGTCTAGCAAGGTATCTCTGTCGATGACACGGCCTTTACGTTTCATAAAGTAGACCAGTAATTCGAATTCTTTTGGGGTCAGCACGATGGGGTTGCCGTTGACTGTGACTTGATAGTTGGTGACATCTGCCACGATCTGACCAACGACAAGCTGTTCTTCGGTTTCTTCTTTGACCGATTGCGACCGAGGTTCCATTCTGCGGAAGATTGCTTTCATCCTAGCCAACACTTCTCGTGGGCTAAACGGCTTGGTGAGATAATCATCTGCACCAATCTCTAAACCTAAAATTCGGTCGATCGGGTCATCCTTGGCAGTTAGCACTAAGATCGGTGTCTCGATTTTTTCTTGTCTCAGCTTTTTGGTAATGTCGATCCCATCCATATTTGGCAGCATTACATCTAGAATGAGAAAATCGAACGGTTGGGTCAAAGCGAGTTCATATCCCTCTAGACCATCCGTAGTACTAGTCACTTGGTACCCTTCCTTTTCCAGGTTGAATGTAAGTAAAGTAACGATGGAGGGTTCATCGTCAACGATCAAAACTTTTTTCATAACGTACTCCTTGTAAAGATTATTTTTGTACTGCTTATATTTTAGCATGAATACGCTCTGGGGACTATTGTATAGACTGAATAAATGTTATAATGTAAAGCGACTTTGAATAGAAATGAGGTCTGTCTCTATGATTGGGATCAGTGCTTGTCTTGGCGGACAATGTTGCCGTTATGATGGTCGACATCAAGAAGTATCCGCATTAAAAAAATTGCTGGATCAAAAAGAAATAGTCAGCGTCTGCCCGGAAGTATTGGGGGGATTGCCAGTACCTCGTGATCCTGCCGAAATCGTTGGCGGTAACGGTCATGATGTTTGGGATGGCAAGGCGAAAGTGTTGACGAATCAGGGAGAAGATGTAACAGAATTGTTCAAAGAAGGTGCCAAACGTGCCTATCAGGCATTAAAAGAACAGCAGGTCGATCATTTGATTTTGAAAGACAAGAGTCCTTCCTGTGGCAGTCAGTGGATCTACGATGGCACGTTTTCAGGAACAAAGATAGAGAATATTGGTGTTGCAACAGCTTATTTCATTAAACAAGGACTTTCCGTCCAATCAGAGACACAGTGGCTTGCACAACAGCAAGGAGGAAATTGAATGGAACTAGAAAAAACGAATCGCATGAATGTATTGTTTGAATTTTACTCCACATTGCTAACAGAAAAACAAATGAATTATATGGAATTGTACTATGCAGATGATTTTTCACTGGGAGAGATCGCTGAAGAATTCAGTATCAGTCGTCAGGCAGTGTATGATAATATAAAGAGAACCGAAAAAATTTTGGAAGACTATGAGCGAAAGCTACACATGTTTTCTGATTATGTTGTCCGTAACGAATTGCTGGATCAACTAAGTGAATATATAATGAAGCAGTATCCAAAAGATGAGACACTTGTTAATTTTGTCAAAGAAATCCAAGAAATTGAAGAATAAAGGAATGAGAAAAAATGGCATTTGAAAGTTTAACAGAACGCCTGCAGCAGGCGATGAGCAAACTTCGTAAAAAAGGAAAGGTCACTGAGGCTGATGTCAGAGAAATGATGCGTGAGATTCGTCTTGCGTTGCTGGAAGCCGATGTCAATTTGCAAGTTGTTAAGGAGTTTACTAAAAACGTCCGTGAACGTGCAGTTGGTGTAGAAGTATTGGAGAGTCTTTCTCCTGCGCAACAGATTGTGAAGATCGTTGACGAAGAATTGACGAAAACTCTGGGCTCTGAAACTGTGGGCATCCAAAAAAATCCTAAGATTCCGACAGTGATCATGATGGTTGGTTTGCAAGGGGCCGGTAAAACGACTTTTGCTGGAAAATTAGCCAATCATTTGATTAAAACTGAAAAAGCAAGACCATTGATGATTGCAGGTGACGTCTATCGTCCAGCAGCGATTGATCAATTGAAAGTATTAGGGAAACAACTGGATGTTCCAGTCTTTGACATGGGTACAGATGTTAGTCCTGTCGAGATCGTTCGCCAAGGGATGGAGCTGGCGCGTGAGAAGAAAAATGATTACGTTCTGATCGATACAGCCGGTCGTTTGCATATCGACGAAGGGTTGATGGAAGAGTTACAGCAGATCAAAGAGATTGCACAGCCGAATGAGATCCTGTTAGTCGTCGATGCGATGACAGGTCAGGATGCCGTCAATGTTGCCGACAGTTTCAATCAGCAGTTGGGAATCACTGGGGTTGTCATCACCAAATTAGACGGTGACACTCGTGGTGGTGCGGCACTGTCGATTCGTTCTGTGACTGGGGCACCAATCAAATTCACTGGTACCGGTGAAAAGCTGACCGATCTGGAAATTTTCCATCCAGATCGGATGTCGAGCCGTATTTTAGGTATGGGGGACATGCTGACGCTGATTGAAAAAGCACAGCAGGACTACGATGAGAAAAAAGCAGAAGAACTAGCACAGAAAATGCGTGAAAACAGCTTCGACTTCAATGATTTCATCGAACAGTTTGAGCAGTTGGAAAACATGGGACCATTGGAAGATTTGATGAAGATGATTCCCGGAATGAACCAAGTTCCTGGCATGGATAATCTAAAGATCGATCCTAAAGATGTAGCCCGCAAAAAGGCGATGGTCTATTCTATGACCCCAGCCGAGCGTGAAGATCCTGATTTGTTGAATCCAAGCCGACGCCGACGTATCGCTGCCGGTTCTGGAAACAGCGTAGTAGAAGTGAACCGCATGATCAAGCAGTTCAAAGAGTCACGTAAAATGATGCAGCAAATGTCGAAAGGCAATCTGAACAATATACCTGGCATGGATCAAATGCTAGGCGGCGGAGTCAAAGGAAAACTCGGCAAAATGGCCATGAATCGAATGGTCAAGAAAAATAAGAAAAGAAAGAAAAAGCGCAAATAATCGAAGCTGAATCGGGGGGATCCGATTCAGCTTTTTGCTGTGAATCACAGTGATTCAGCGACTAAAAGGAGCTGAGAACTGATGATGAACAGTACTAGGCGACCAACGGGAGCGTAGTCACCTTCGTCTCGAATCACAGTGATTCAGCGACTAAAAGGAGCTGAGAACTGATGATGAACAGTACTAGGCGACCAACGGGAGCGTAGTCACCTTCGTCCCGAATCACTGCGATTCAGCGACTAAAAGGAGCTGAGAACTGATGATGAACAGTACTAGGCGACCAACGGGAGCGTAGTCACCTTCGTCCCGAATCACAGTGATTCAGCGACTAAAAGGAGCTGAGAACTGATCCTTCAAGAACTTAGCGGTTTACCGCTTAGAGCGTGATGAGATCGTAATGCAGTGAAGAGATGAACAGTTCGAGACAATCGACGTTCAAAAAACAGAAACAATCTAAACAAGTTTTCCTATCGTTTTAAAACTTAAGAATCGCATGGTATCATAAAAGAAAATAGATCAATTAAAGGAGAAAGCTTATGGATTTGACATTAAAACACGGGGATGCTGTTGCACTGGTCTGTAACTCCAATCCACAATTAAAAAAAGACCCCATCGAACAGCTGATAGGAATATTGAAAAATCTGGGACTGCAGGTTGTCACAAGTCCTTTATTGTTCGACACCTCGACTAGAAACACGACAGAGAAAGCCGGGATTCTTCAGCAGTATTTTGAAGATCCAATGATTCGTGCGATTTTTGATGTATCAGGCGGAGATCGAGGAAACAGTATCCTATCTTCGCTGGATTATTCTGTGCTTAAGAAAAATCCTACGCCTTTTTTCGGTTACAGTGACCTTTCGACTGTCTTGAATAGCTTGATCAGTCAAACCGATCAGTCCGTTGAACTGTTTCAGATCAAAACACTGATCTGGGACAAGACAGGTGGACAAATTAAACGATTCAAAGAGACTTTTTTTGAGCAAAAGGACAGTTTGTATCAAACCGATTGGGAATGGATCCAAGGAACGTCGATGTCTGGTGAATTGGTAGGGGGCAATCTTCGCTGTTTTCTCAAGCTTTCCGGCACACAATACCAGCCTGATCTTACAGACAAATTGTTATTTTTGGAGGCACTAGGTGGAGAAGTGGACGCCGTGTTTTCCATGTTGCATCAATTGAAGCAGCAGCCAAATTTTTCTAAGGTAAAAGGTCTGCTGTTAGGAGAGTTTACCACTTATGAGAAGGAGTGCGACTACCCGTTGACACAGTTAGTCCAGGATGTGATAGAAGATGAGCAGTTACCGATCATCAAGACCAGTCAGATTGGTCATAACATCACTTCCAGTGCACTGACGTTAGGTTCTTTTTTTGAATGCAAAAAATAGAAAAGGCTACCATATCATTGGTTCGTTTTTTCGTTTGGTGTTATGATAGAAGAAGATACACGAAAGGAGAAATGCACTATGGTAAACAAAGAACAAGTGGAAGGCAAAGCAACTGAAGCTAAAGGTAAAATAACTGGTGACGACTCCGAAGAACTAAAAGGAAAAGTGAAGAAAAAATACGGAGACGCCAAAGAGAAAGCCAAAGACTTAGCAGATGATGCTGCTAGCAAGGTAAATGATACATTAGATAAAAAAGATAAAGAAGATCAATAAGAAAAAAAGTTGCGTCCCT
Source organism: Enterococcus olivae (assembly GCF_053760925.1). Classification (NCBI taxonomy): domain Bacteria; kingdom Bacillati; phylum Bacillota; class Bacilli; order Lactobacillales; family Enterococcaceae; genus Enterococcus; species Enterococcus olivae. The sequence goes on along the minus strand of NZ_JBSMVT010000002.1, from coordinate 31,244 downwards.
CTTTTTGAAGGACGCAACTTTTTTTAGATCGATTTTTGTTTCAACCGTAGATCACGGCGTTTTCTCCACCATTTTTGGATCGATTGGAAGTAGACCAGTCCAAAGCTTACGATAAATACGAGAACAAATTGGACCAGAAGAGTAAACCAGTAACCCGAACGATTAACGTAGTATTCTGTAGGATCGATAGAGAATACCCAACTCCAAGGTGTGCTCCCAATGCCGAAGAAGAGGTTGGAACCGATACATAGACTTAGAAAGGTCGGCAAACGGAGTGATGGATCCGTGACAAAATCCCCATCGTTTTCCATCGAGGTTTTCTGATAGATTCTTTCAGTTAATCCTAACAGAACCAAACTGAATAAAAAGAATAAGATCAGCGTGGTTAGGGTGGTTCCTGTTTTACCTACACTGGTCACGATCAGTGTCCAAGGATTTTGCAGATGGATATTTGGGAAAAAGTAGGTGATCAAATCGTTGAACTGAATGTAAAAGGGATTGAAAAATCCTACAAAAAAGAACAGTCCTCCCATCAGTGCCGCTGGTCCGAGCACCAGATTTCCTAGCAAGGCTCCGAAGAAAATACCACTCGTCAATAACAAGGTCATGGTAGCAAAATGACTAAGCCCAGAATAAAGCATCTGTGGGAGCGTCACATTTAAGTACGGTGCTGGAATCCCAAAATAATTAATAAAAATCGAGCCCAAGATAGCTAGAGCCAGCGCTCCCAGCAAAGGTAAGCCAAGATAGAGCAGTTTGCCAGTAAACAATTGTCGTCGACTGACAGGTAATGAAAATAAAAATCGATTGAAATTGGTTTTTTGATCAACGAAAAACAATGCAAAGCCAGCTAGAAGCATCAACCCCATCGTAAAGATTGGATCTGAGCCACCGAACCTAAAATAATACTCCACTCCTCGTTGATAGTCATTTGGGTCGCTAGTGCTTCCATAATCATAGTACTCATTTCTTAGAAAATATTGATCAGCACTCTCACGTATTGTAGGGAGATAAGGAGCATTGCTCGCATGATAAACAGTTAATTCCTCATCACGATATTCATCGATCGATGAATAGTAGATTGGTGTATCGCTGTCACCCACATAACCTTTGATCTGGTTGTCCAAATCGTTATTGTAATGTTTTGTTTCAAACTCGTAGGAGTGGAGCCATTCATAATGACCTTGCCAGCTGTTATTTAGACCGAATGCTCCTGTCCAGTAGAAAAAGAATAGCAGCAAGATGATCGCGATCAGACTTTTTCCATAGCGTTTGTAATAAATTGATCGAATCGTTGGGTTCATAGTTCATTCAGTCCTTTCATCAAAGTTTCTTGGCTAAGATTTGCTTCAAACAAATCTTCCAGAGTCAAAGGCAGTTCTTCAAAAAGGACTGGTTCTAAAGCCTGAATCTCTTCGGACAATTTCGAGGTGAAGTTTTCAAACAAAGCAGTAACTACACGTCCTTGGAATTGCAGAGCTTTGGAATTCATTTTGACACAATCGGGTACTCTTTTTGTTTTGAAGACCATTTGGATTTTTTTTGCGTGTTCTCGGAGATCCTCCAGACGATAGTCATGAGTGATCGTATTTCCCTTCAATAACAAGGCACGGTCAATGATGTTTTCTAGTTCGTTAAGATTATGGGAAGCAATCAAAGCTGTGCGTTTGCCGTCGCTTAAATTTTCCAGTAGCAGTCCAATCACTTTCTTACGAACAATCACATCTAGTCCGTCAAAGGGTTCGTCTAGCAGTAAGTATTTGGCATTGGATGATAAAGCAAGAATCATTTGAAAAAGTCCTTGCATTCCTTTAGAGATTCGTTTGTAGGACAGATTAATCGGTAGCTGATGTTCTCTGATCAGCTCGATAAACAAATCTTGGTCAAAGTTAGGATAGGCCAGACGATAGAATTCATTGAGCTTTTTTAGTGAATAATGGCTCAGAAAATTTTCTTTTTCATCAATATAAAAGATCTGATTCTTATCAGCTGAATTTTTTTCGATGTTGGTTCCGTTTAAAAGAATTTCCCCACCATCAGAATAATACTGTCCGGCAATTGTCCGAAACAAAGTTGTTTTTCCGGAGCCATTTCGACCAATCAGACCGACGATTTCATTGTCGGAAAGCTCAAAATTGACATCTTCCAAGATCATGTGCTGATCGATTTTTTTGGTTACGTGTGAAAGCTTCATTTCTGTATCCCTCCTAGTTCGGCTTGCTCTTCTGCCAGCCAAGTACTGATTTCTTTTTCGGAAACTTGCAGATGCTTCGCTTCGATCAAAAGAATTTTGAATTGTCGTTTTAATTTCTGGATGCGGATCTCATCGCGAGGTACCTCATCCAGTTGTTTAACAAAGGTTCCTTTGCCCTTCACTGTCACGAGGACTTGTTCTGACTCGAGGACTTTGTAAGCCTTACTGACGGTGTTTGGGTTCATCAGTAATTGCTTGGCCATTTCGCGAACAGAAGGGATGCGATCCCCCGGCTCCAGCAAACCATGCAGAATATCTTCTTTGATACTAAGTACTAATTGTTCGTAATACGGACGACTGCTGGTTTTGTTGATAGTAACCATGGCAAACTCCTTTCTGTATGACTTTAGTGTACTAGTTCTCGTCATACACTTTCTTTATGTGTACTATGGTACACAGTACAGTTGGAAATTACAAGTATTTTTTTAATTTTTATTAAATTAAGAATGGCAGGGAAGTGAAAGTGATAAATAAGATTGCTTTTTATGGCTAGGAGAACTGACTGAACGCCATTTAGAGAGAAAATAAGAAGGGAAATAAAAAATTTCGTGTCTTTTTGAGATAGGTTAAGTTTCAAAAGATTTTAAATGATCTTTTCAGGTGTTATACTATTTCTAAGTAAGGCTGGTTTTGCAAGGAGGTGGCGGATGAGATGGATAGTGAAAAAGACCTATTCATTGAAGGAATCCAGCAGGAGCAAAGAAAAATAGACAGTCAATGGTTGACTCTTCATTATTGGACGATCATTAGTGTCGTAGGTGTGGGTGTTTTTCTTGAGTTTATTTTGGCCATTGTTTTGTATGTTTGGGAATCCCCCAATGTTGTGCTGAGTTTTGAGGCGTATACCATTCGTTATGTCCTGCAGCCTTTTTTGATAAATACCGCTTGGCTTTTCGTAAGCTTCTTTACGATGAAAAGTAAAAAGTTACGAGCTAGAAGTCGAGTCTATCTGTTATCGATCGTTTTGATAGGGATCTCTGCTGTTTTTTATACAACGCACTATGATTTCAATCTTTACATGGTCTTTTTTGCACCGACTTTGTTTACAGCGATTTATGGAGAGTATCTATTGACCAGTGTAGTCACGGCTTTGAGTGTTTTGATCAAGACGAGTTCAGATATTCTTATCTATCAAAATAATTATCCAGATATGCCATTCACTGAGGCAGTCACGATGATGCAAATACTGATCTCCACGCTGTTGCTGATTTTTTTCTATGCGATCAGTATGGTGATCATCCATTTCCAGAAAAAGAAAAACGATACGGTGGTCCAAAAAGAGGTCAAGCGACAGCAATTAGAGTTACAACTAATCACTGACCCTTTGACTGGGATCAACAATCGAATCGCACTTCGTAAAACATTTCAGCAAATAGAGGCTACCTTTTCGACAGACAACTATTTTTTTGCCATGCTGGATCTGGATCATTTCAAAGTTTTGAACGATACTTTAGGACATTCTAAAGGAGATGAATGTCTAGAAGAGATTGGTGCTCTTCTGAAGGCGAATAGTACAGAGACGATCGTTCCGTTTCGTTTTGGCGGAGATGAATTCTGCATTGTCTTCAAAAACAAATCACTCGAAGAAGCCCTAAGTATTTGTGAAACGATCCGACTGGAGTTGAAAGAGAATATCTTGAATAGACTGCAATTATCGCTGACCATCAGTATTGGTATCGCAGAGTATTCACAGCAGGCCTTTGCGGAGGATCTCTTGTTCAATGCTGATGTGGCACTCTATCATGCCAAAGAAAATCGTGATACTGTTTTCGTTTATCAAATGACAAAAACGACCAATAAAGGATGACTCCCTCATTGGTCGTTTTGCTATGCCGTCAGTTTTTCAAAAAATTCAATGTATTTTTTAGTGACCAGCTGGAAGAATTTCACCGTATCTTCCTTAAAAGAGCCATCCTCATTCAACAGCTGAGTCACATTACCGATATAGGCTTCTGGTTGTTGTAACGTAGGGGCGTTCAGACTAACCAATGACTGACGCAGATGATGATTTGCACCAAAGCCACTGATCGCACCTGGAGAAACACTGACTACCAGAGCAGGCTTTTGATTCCATACGTTGCTGCCTCTAGGTCGGGAACCAACATCCAAAGCATTTTTGATCGTTGCTGGAACCGAGCGATTGTATTCTGGAGTGAAGAAGTAGACACCGTCCACGCTTTTCATTTCTTCTCTAAAGCGGGTCCAGCTTTCTGGGATTTTGCCCTCTGTATCCAGATCTTCGTTGTAAAAAGGAAGATCACTGATATCCACAAAGACTGCTTCATAGCCTTCTGGTAACAAATCTGCAAATGTCTCTGCTGCTTTGCGATTGAAAGAACCTTCTCGGAGACTGCCAACGACAATACCAATTCTTTTGACCATAAAAAACTCCTCCTTTGTCTATAACTTAATCTTACTGAAAGTTAGTGGATCATGCAAAGAATAACTATTCGTCTTTCTGATATTCCAGAATGTCTCCTGGTTGACAGTCAAGGGCTCTGCAGATCGCATCCAAGGTAGAGAATCGGACAGCATTGACTCGACCGTTTTTTAGTTTAGATAAATTGACATGACTAACGCCGACTTTTTCAGCGAGTTCATTCAAGCTGATTTTTCGATCTGCCATGACACGATCCAATCGAGAAATAATTGCCATTTTTCATTCACATCCTAAACAGTTTCATTGACTTCATGCTGTAAGGAAGCCCCGTATTTAAAAATCTCTATTAGTAGCGAGGTACCCAAAGCAAAGAGCAGACTGTTGGAAATTCCTAATTCAAAATGGAACGATTGGGTTAGGAAATAAGACAAGAGTGGGAACAGAAACATTGGCACAATCGCATAAAGATATAACCATAAGGAAATCTTTTTTAATTGTTTGATGATTGACAGATCAAAGATCGGCTTTCCTTCAGCAATCGTTTGAAATAAGTGGGCGATTCTGTAAAAAATCGAGGAAACCATAGCCGCATTGAGAACAAACGTGATCAAAAGATATGTCATGCGCATCGATTCGGTCGTTTGACCACTAGTAGAGCTCCACGTAAGTAGATTGAACACATATCCGGTTGATGGTTCAGAGAGCTGAATATTTTGCTGTAGAGTGGGAAACAGGAAGCTGACGAAGACAAAGAGAACGACGAAAAGATACATGGCAAAAAATAAAAAAAAAATTTTTGCCAGGATCTGAGCTCTTGCTTGGATTTTTTGCTGTGTCATGAAAAACACTCCTCGGGATTAAATTTACTTGTTCAATGAATGAAGTATTGTGTTCTTTGGTGCAGATATTCTGATATATCAGAATATCTACTTTTTTTTCTAAAGTTATTTTATCAGTTTGTTTAATGTAAAACAATTAAAATTTAACGATTAACGATAAAAATTCAACATATTTGTTTTTTTATTAAAAAAAATACAGACTGTAAAGAAAAAACTCTTTACACCTGTTTGAAAACCTGTTAAACTAGCTCTTGTGATTAAAACCAACGGAGGTGTAAATAATAATGGCAGTAAAAATTCGTTTAAAACGCATGGGTTCTAAAAAGAGTCCTTTTTACCGTATTGTAGTAGCAGATTCTCGTTCTCCTCGTGATGGACGTTTCATCGAAACAGTAGGAACTTATAATCCTTTAACTGAACCTGCAGTAGTGACAATCAAAGAAGATCTAGTTCTTGATTGGTTATCAAAAGGTGCACAACCTTCTGATACAGTTCGTAACATCCTTTCTAAAGAAGGCGTTATGAAAAAACATCACGAAGCTAAATTCACTAAGAAATAAGGAGACCAAGTATGAAAGATTTGACAGATTTAGTCTTAACAATCGTTCGTCCTTTGGTAACCCAGCCTGATCAGGTTTCCTTGGAAATCGTTGAATCAGAAGATTTCTTTGAATACAATTTATCTGTAGCACCAGAAGATATTGGTCGTATCATCGGTAAACAAGGACGAGTGGCAAAAGCAATTCGTACGATCGTTTACGGTGTACGCACAGAAGGACCTAAAAAAGTTCGGCTGAATATTTTGGATGGTAAATAATCAAAAAGCAAAATTACCTCGGTGATTTTGCTTTTTTTGATGCTAAATTTTAGGAGTTCCATAAAAAATCAGTCCTTAGCACCATGTTTCTTGACCAAAACTCCTTCATAATACACAATAAGAACGAAAGGGGCGGGGAATATGGAAAGCATACTAGCTATCATTGTCGTTATTCTGATTTTGGTTTTTATTTCTAAAGTAGGTTCAATGATCTGGCGAGTGTTGGGCATCGTCATTTTAGGCGCACTTATCTGGATGTTTAGAGACGAGATACTATCACAAATCAACAGTTGGTTCAACATGATTGAGTCGGGCAATTTCTGGGATAGCTTCAAGGAATGGATGATGAGCATCTGGAACGGCTTGGTCCAATGGTTTGGAGGACTAGCATCATAGATTTCAATACTCGATAGAAGTATTTGGAGGCGAAAAGGATGAAAAAAGCAGTTTGGATGAGTCTTTTTATGGGGATATTAGTGTTGGTAGGCTGTGGCAAAAGTGCAAATCAAGCAGCTGCCAGTACTGAAAGCTCTAAAGAAAGTACCGAAGAAACGATCCAGAGCCAAAGTAGTATTTCTTCAACAACAAGCGAGTCAACTTTTTCGACGGAATCAGTAGAGGAATCTTCGCTACCAGAAACATCGGAAACGATGACGAGTCAATCGGCAGAGGAGATCAGTGCTTTTGAACAGCTTATCGATCGTTATCCGAATGTGGAACTGCCTAAAGAAATTCCTCATACGGCAGGTAATGTGCTGAATATTGCCAGTACAGGAACTGAGGATAAATTGTCTGTCTTATATTTTGATATGGAGACACCGATGATACTTAATCAAAATGCCTTGAACAATGAGCGTCCGATCGCTCAGTACCAAAAAGAAACCTATTCGACAAAAGAAGAAGCAGAGGCAGCCGTTAGCCTACGAGTAGATACTCAGGGACAAAGAGTTGATCTAGGGCATGGCATCACAGGCTATCAACAGGGTGCAGCCGGCTCGTCCTATCTTTCGTGGAAAGAAGGGAACTGGAACTTGCTCGTGCGAGCGAACAATATGGCAGAGCAGGATCCTGTAGCTGCGGCGAAAGAAATTGTTGAGTATCTGGAGAAAGAAATGCTTCCAGCGCCGGAAACGATTGGACAAATCACCGTCGATATGAATGGATCAGACTATACTAGCAACGAAGTCAGCTGGCAAAGGACAAATCAAACATATACGATTCGTCATCAAGAGCCAATTGCAGCCTTGACCATGGCTGTTTCGACTGAAAAATAAAGAAGAACCAATCGCTGAGCGGTTGGTTTTTTGTAGGCAAAATTATACATCTTACTAAATGTAAGTTGTATAATAAAAGAAAGCAAAGCAGAAAGAAGGGAACGACGATGAACAGAGCTCAACCGGAGTTTCAACTAGCTTCAGACACTCAGATAGGAACGGTGGTGCTGAAGGTAGCCAATCTTGAGAAAATGACGACATTTTACCACAAGATCATTGGTTTATCAGTACTATCAGAAAAAAATGAAGAGAGCACATTGGGCACAGCAGCATATCCATTGCTGATTCTAAGGAAATGCAAGGAACCGTTGCCTTCAGCAAACAAGACGGGTCTCTATCATACAGCTTTTTTGCTCCCTACAAGAACAGATTTGGGCAACGCATTGCATCATTACCTGCAAGTCAAGGCACCAATCATTGGTGCTAGTGATCATGGTTACAGTGAAGCCTTGTATTTAACCGATCCAGAAGGAAATGGAATCGAAGTTTATTGTGATAAGTCCTTGAAGAAATGGGACATTCGAGAAGATGGAGAGATTGTCGGACAGACGATTCCGATGGATGCTGAGGGAGTACTAGCAGCTTCAACTGGAGAGGAAAATCTCTTTCCTGAAGGGACGATCATTGGACATGTTCATTTGAAGGTAGCAGATCTGGTTAAAACCGAGGCGTTTTACACAGAAATTTTAGGTTTGACGCGAACAAGTGATTTTGGCAGTCAGGCAAAATTTTTTGCTGCTGGCTCTTACCATCACCATGTGGGAACAAATAGCTGGTCGGGAAAAAACTTACCTAATATGGAGGAACGCGATCTTGGTTTAGCTTTTTTCACTTTTCGTGTGACCTCCACAAAAGAGCTTGTTCGGATCGAGAAGCACTGGCAAAAGCAAACAGTAAACTATCAAAAAGATCTTGACGGTCAATTATGGATCACTGATCCTAATGGTATCCAGATCAAAATTGAAGCATAAAAAAGCTCTGAAAAAGAGCTTTTTTCATGTATTTGGCGTCATCCCCTTCAGTAAAACCTCCATCCATTCTTCTGTATGGAGCAAGACACGCTCGTAAATCATAGGATGAGACATTCCCTCGATCAAGGTCTCGAAATAAAGAATCAAAAATTCATCTGAATATTTTAGGTCCACTTTTCCCTCTTTGCGTCCGCGATGAAATAAATCGAGCATGATATCAATGCTTTCTTGGGTGACTTGTTCCATTAGCTGCGACAATTCACTGCCGTCTTTGGTGGTCATGTAGGCCATGAGATCGAGATAAAGAGGATCGGAAATCTCTTCCAAAGAAAGGAGCTTGCTTTTAGTAAAGGCCACAAAGGTTTCTTCGAAGCTCAAATTTTTAGCCATAATTTCTTTTGACTGTCTATGAGCTTCCAAGATCAACTGTTTGAAAACTTCGTGGATCAGGTTTTCTTTACTACCAAAATATTTGAAAATGGTCGTTTTACCGACATCTGCTTTTTGAACGATGCTCTCTATTTTTAGCTGCTTGACGCCTTGTCCGCTATTTAGCAAGTCAAAAGTTGCTTCTAAAATTTGTTTCTTTTTGATCTCTCGACGTTTTTCAAAGCCATTCACTAGCTCTCTCTCCTTAAATAAAAACTTTTTTTGATACACAGTTCGTATTTTCTCTTCTTATTGATTATATAAAAATAATTACGTACTTTCAATACCGTAAAGTTCGCAAAATGCAAAATTTTGATTTGACGGGTTATTTTTTGCTCTTTATAATGAAAGAAGAAAGTTATTTATTTTTACAAGGAGGGGAAGCAATGGCAGAAATTGTGAAAGTTAAAAATGTCAAAAAAAACTTTGGAAAATTTCAAGCATTGTCAGATGTGACGTTCACCGTTGAAGCAGGAGAAGTCGTAGGTTTTATTGGCCCGAATGGTGCTGGAAAATCAACAACGATCCGCGTTTTATTAGGGATCATCAATCGGCAAGCAGGAGAAGCGACTATTTTTGGGAAAGATGTCTGGAAAGACAGTCTGGAGATCCACAAACGGATTTCTTACGTTCCAGGAGATGTTGCTTTATGGGGTAGCTTGACGGGAGGAGAGATCATTGATTTATTTATGAAGCTTCATGGCGGCGGAGACCATGAGAAAAAAAAGTACTTGATCCGACGATTTGAATTGGACCCAAAGAAAAAAGCCAAGAGCTATTCAAAAGGAAATCGACAAAAAGTCGGTTTGATCGCTGCCCTGTCTGTCCATTCGGATCTCTATATTTTTGATGAACCAACCTCTGGATTGGACCCCTTGATGGAAGCTGTTTTTCAAGAAGAGGTTGAAAAACTGAAGCACGCCGGTAAAGCGATCCTGCTCTCCTCTCATATTTTGAGTGAAGTGGAACGGTTAGCAGATAGAGTAGTAATTATCCGCAAAGGCAGAATCGTTGAAACGGGCACACTGAAGGACCTGCGTCACCTGACACGCTCGACGGTCACTGTCGAAACAAAAAAAGACCTCTCTCCATTGGCTGAGTTGAAGGGTGTACACGATTTTCAGCAGAAGGAAGGGAACTCGGCGATTTTTTCTGTAGATGCACCTTTCATCAATGAAATTTTACTAGAAGCGACAAAATTGGACGTGAAAAAATTTGAGTCAGTCCCTCCAACACTGGAAGATTTATTTATGCGTCATTATGAAGGCGATTAGTCGGGAAGGAGGAGACAAATGAGAGAAAAATTTGCACGAAGTATCGTCTTGTTTATTCAATATTTGAGACGAGATTGGAAAAAGATCATTGGTTGGCTGATTGGTCTGGCGTTGTTTTCCGGTGCCTTTGTCCCTGCGTTTGAAGAAATCGGCAAAGATCAGGAATTGTTGGGGATGTTTGAGATCTTACAGAATCCGGCAATGATCTCAATGGTCGGATCGACACCAATAACGGAAGCTGCAAACTATACGATTGGCGCGATGTACAGTCAAACCATGCTATTGTTTTGTTGCCTGTTCTCCATGATTGTGTCTGGCTTACACGTGATCAGTCATACAAGAAAAGAAGAGGAGCTTGGTTTGATCGAACTAATTCGTTCTTTCCAGGTCGGACGACAAGCCAATTCTTTGGCAGTCATACTAGAGACAGTGGTGATCAATCTATTGCTGGCGCTGATGATTGCGGGTACGATGGTGATATTTGATGCTGAAACGATCAATCTGTCAGGAGCCATCTTGTTTGGTCTTTCGATCGGTGGTGCTGGAATCCTTGGTGGTAGTCTCGCTTTGATTCACGCTCAGATCATGCCAAATGCGGCCAGTGCAATCGGCAGCACTCTAGGAACGATCGGTTTGCTGTATATTTTACGTGCAGGAACCGATGTGTCCGATCCACAACTTTCAAAGTGGAATCCGTTGGGTTGGAATTATTATACGAATCCTTTCACTGAAAACAATGGATTTTATCTCTACTTGATTGTTATAGTTAGCCTGATTCTGGTATTTATTGCTTTTGCTTTAGAAAATTATCGGGATATGGGGGCCGGTTATCTGCCGGAAAGAGAGGGAAGGTCCCATGCCAAAAAAAGTTTACTTTCTGTTCCGGGTTTGTTACTACGAATCAATCGAGGAGTAATGATCAGCTGGTTTTTGGCTTTTCTTATTTTGGGTGCGGCCTATGGCTCGATCTATGGCGACATGCAGACCTTTCTTGAAGGAAACGAATTGATGCGTCAAATGTTCCTGCAGTCGGGGATTTCGATTGAGGCTTCGTTTACAAGTACGATTTTAAAAGAAGTGATCCTGCTAGTAGTAATCTTGCCGATCGTGATCATCAATAAGTTGTTTTTTGAGGAACGTCAGCTACGATTTAGCCAGTTATACGCAACAAAAGTCAGTCGAGGAAAAGTGTTTGGCTATACGATTGGACTGTCAGTGCTTGCGGGAGTGGTCGGAATCTTGTTTTCAGCGGGGGGATTGGGAGTAAGTGCTCTGTTTGTGATGGAAGGGGAAACGAAGCTAACGCTAGGGAGTTTTCTGACAGCAGGCTTGAATTATCTACCAAGCCTTTTATTTTTCATAGGAGTCGCAGCCATCTTTCTTGGTTGGTTTCCGAAAGGACATTCTTTTACCTATATTTATCTAGCGTATTCCTTTGCTCTGAGTTTTTTCGGCGAATTACTAAATCTGCCAGAATGGCTGGCGAAAACGGCCATATTGAATTGGATTCCAGCGATGCCTGTGGAGGAATTTGATCCGATTGTATTTCTAGGGATCGCTTTTCTGGGAATGATGATGATCCTACTGGGATATTTGGGCTATCGGAACAGAGATTTATTGGAAGGGGCCTAAAAGCACTGTCTTTCTGTTACAATAAAGAAAAGAGAGCTTTTGGAAGGAATGATTCGTTTGCATAAAAATCTATTAGTTGCTATTGACGGCTCCAGGATGGCCAAGACCGTCATTGACAAAGCGGTCGAAGAAGCCTCCTTGAAACATGCGTCCTTAACAATCGTTCGGGTACTCGAAACGCCTCAATATTTATGGAATACGCCCAGAGCATTAAGAATCATGGAACAAACGAAAAAATATTTGGAAACGGAACTGAAAGAGCTGAAAGAGACACTTAGTGAACAATTTCCGAGTGATCAGATCTTTACCTTTGTTGAAGAGGGCAATCCCAAACAAAAAATTCTTGAACTCGCTGAGCAAAGAGAACCAGTGATCGATTTGATCGTTATTGGAGCAACTGGGGAATCGGAAGAACAGTTTACAGGATCTACAGCAACCTATATCATCAATCTGGCGCATTGCGATGTCTTGATTGTCAGAGAATAGAAAATACCGTCCATTTTGTTTGGACGGTATTTTCTATTCTTCCAGTAAATTGTTGGTAATTTGGATCAAGGTGTCTTCAATTTTAGCGAAATCATTTTCAGATATTTTGGAATTGATCAAAATGATTGGCACCAAGTTGTTGAAATCCGATACATACTCATCCATTCCTTTTAAGGAAACAGTGCTTAAAATAATGTCTGCTTTATGGAGATCACTTGTAAATTCAACAAAATATTTTTCGCAGAATCTTGTCGACACTCTGAATTCAATATGCTTGGTATACAAGAAAGTCAAATCCGAATGAATATAGATTTTGACTTTTGGAAAGAAGATCTTTGTTGGGACCAAATAGAAACATAAGAGTAAACTTTCAATTTTAAAGTACTCATAGGAATTTGTCTCCACATCGTGAGTAAATCTCCTCCATAATGTATCGTATTTATCGATTAGGACAGGATATAAATCCTTCAGTTCATTGCTGTAGCCCTTGGTAAAATTGTTCAAAATATTTTCGTCAGGCTCAAAGAAATGATGCGACAATAGTTGTTTGACAAATTTTTTATAGACGAATTCCTGTTGGATATCTGTCAAAGGCATAAAAATCTCCTCAAATAAATCGATCCAAATAGCTGCATCCTGAAGAGGTAGTTCTTTTTTGACGGCTTCTAAATTGACTTGTAAATGAAAATCGATGATATCTGACGCATAGATCGAGATCACTAGAAACTGCCAATCTTCTTTCTGCCAGTCTGTGAGTAGCGCAGGACATTCAGGCATCAAAAAGCTGTTGAGCATATTCGCTTCCTGCTCAGTATAGATAAGTTTCCAATGGCCCTTGATAGCTGTCATTGTGATGAATAGCCAGATCGATAGGATCTCTAGTGTTTGATGATCGGTGTCAATGGCCAGATGCGAAGCAATCTGTTCAGCAATCAGCATGACACTGTCTTTGTTTTTCGACCAACCAATATGAGAAAATTGTCGATGGATCGTAAATAGAAAGACAAAAAAGAAGGAACGTAATTTGTATTCTTCCCCAACGATCGTGATGTCTGTTGAAAGGGAAATATAAATCTCATGTTTTTCCAGTGAAGCATTGATATCTTTGATCTTTCTTCTCAATTGCGATTCACTGATATAATGGGTTTGGCAAAAAGAGATTGTTGAGATGGAACGTGATACGAGTAGCTGCTGCAGGAGTTCATAGCCTAGTTCGGCAGAGAAAATTGCAGCCAGTAGCTTTTGATAATTGATAAAGGGTTTTCTTATAAGCTTGATACCGTTGCGTTGATCGATGACTAGTGTTGCTAAATCAGAAGGATACGCCATTTCGATTTCCGCTTGAAGCTCTCGACAAATTTTCTTGATTGTAGATTGACTGTAGTTGCCAACGATTTGAGTCAGTTCTCTACTGGAAATGAATTGTGTTTCTTCTTCTAAAGCAAATAAAATGTTTTGTTTCAACCAGGCATTCGAAGAAATTCCATACATCATATTTGTTATCCTTTCTGATGTTTACTTTAGATTATTATAAAAGGGATTGAGTAGTATGTTCGACTGCGAAGGGGAGATTGAAACAGGGAATGAATGTTTAGAGGGAGGAAAAGAATCCTGCTTTTATTTGACCTAAACCATTAACCCATTATAGATGTATTGTAGGTATAAAAGATAGTGTTTTTTCTAATTATCCAGTCTGGTTTAAAAAATGAAATGGAAAGAAGAAACAATTAAAAAGAAAACGTGTTACTCTAATAAAGAGAAGGCTTACAATACATCGATTATCTTCCAGAGATACGAATTTTATTCGAGTCACCAAACACCTGTGTCATTAAGTGTCCATTGTAGGTTAAAAAATGATATCTGTTTTAAAAAACATCGTTGTAGAATATTTATAACGAAAGATATCCGTTCTGTTGTTATCTTAAGTCTAGCTAGCTAAAAAAAATAATTAGAAACATTCTTTTGATATTTTTCGCACTATTGATAATTTCTACAACCAATTTTTTTAATAAAAAAGGGGTGAAGTTATGAATAAACTTTGGAAATGGCTCATAGGAATTTTTTTATTGCTGCTTTTCTGTATTCTCGGTTTTGTAATGATCGAAAATCAGGCGGTCGCCTACTTACCTTTCCGCTTTGTTTCGATGTATAACTATCCTTGGATCGGCGGATCTATTCCTTATGTTCTATTTTGGGGAAGTGCGGTTTGCATGGTCGTCCTGTTACTTTTGTTCTTACTGTTGGTCTTTTCTCCAAACACGAAGCATTCATTGCTTTTAGAATCGGATCAGGGTTCTTTAAAGATCCAAAAAAAAGCATTAGAGCACTTTGTATTGACGATCGTCAGACAAGAGCCCTTTATAGCGGCACCTTCCGTGAGAATCAAGATTCCCGGAAAGACGATCAAAGTAAAGATCGTAGGACAAATGAGAAAAAGTACAGCAATCCCTGAGAAGCAACAAGCTTTAGTTCAGGAAATTGAACAAGAGCTGCAACGTTTACTGGAAACAAAAGAAACCATCAAAATACAAGTTGTTTTGGATGAGTATCGGACAACAAAAAGTAACAAAGATTCTCATCGTGTAGAGTAAAGGAGCGGATCATATGTATGGATTATTTCATCAGTATCAGTATCCGATCATTGGAGGAGCTGCTGGTTTGATTCTGGCGATCCTACTCATCACAGTGGGGTTTTTCAAGACAATACTGATCATTGTGCTTACTTTAATTGGTGCATATTTAGGGTTTTACTTGAATGAAGCAGGCTTTTTTGATCCATTCAAGCGGCCCAGAATATAAAAAATAATTTTTTAGGAGGAGCCAACATGGAAAAACAACCGCATGTACCTGTAGTACCAGAAAAAGATGCGATACCAGCACCTGAACTTCAGCGAATTACAGGCGAACTCACCTTTGACGATAAAGTAATCCAAAAAATCATTGGGATCGCTTTGGAAGAAATCGACGGTCTATTGACAGTCGATGGTGGATTCTTTTCCAATTTAGCTGAAAAATTAGTGAATACCGATAACGTGACATCAGGTATCAGCACGGAGGTCGGTACAAGGCAAGTCGCAGTGGACATGGATGTTGTTGTTGAATATGGCAAAGATATCCGTCAAATCTTTGACAAAATCAAAAAAGTGATCTCTAGAGAAGTTGGAAAAATGACTCATTTAGAGGTGATTGAAGTGAATGTCAATATTGCGAACATCAAATCTAAAAAAGAATACGAAGAAGACAGTGAGACCGTTCAAGACAAAGTAACCGGTGCAGCAAATACAGCAGGTGGTTACATCTCAAAACAGTCAACAAAAGCAAGAAACTCTATGAACAAAGGTGCAAACGAGTATCCAGTAAGAACGGAACCTCGTGTACAATAAAAAAATTATAAAGGAGAGGATCAACATGGGTTTGATTTGGTCATTAATCGTAGGTGGAGTTATTGGAGCAATCGCAGGAGCAATCATTAACAAAGGCTCATCAATGGGACTTATTGCAAATGTGGTAGCAGGATTGGTAGGATCAGCAATTGGTCAGTCACTATTAGGCAGCTGGGGACCATCATTAGCCGGTATGGCATTGATTCCTTCCATCATTGGTGCAATTATCTTAATTGCAGTAGTATCATTCTTTATCAGCAGAAGTGCTTAAACTTTTAGAAGTACAATAGAAATCTTCCCCAAGATTCTTAAAAACAGGAGTAAGAATCCAAAACAGATGTTCTCATTTGTTCATATTGCAAAAAAAGGATGTGGAGTCATGCCAAACTTACAAATTGGTGATTCGATTACTGCTCTTGATGCGCATGAAGAGCATGTATCTGGAAAAGTGGAAAAAATTCTTGAAAATACTATTATTATAGTAGATAAAAACTGGAATCGATTTTTAATTAAAAAAAACGATTCTAATAAAATAAACTTCTTTCACAAACAACATCAGATGTTCGATGTTGTTTGTGTTTTTTTGTGAAAAAAATAAATGTATAAGTGCAATTTTTTTAATAAAAAGACTAAAAATCTAGAAATATCTGCCGATAGTATAAAATAAGTTATCTAAAAAGGAGGTTTTGTATAAGAAGCGGAGAAGGATATCTCCGATAGGCACCATCAAAAAGTAAATACGCTTCATCCCTGTGTGAAGCAGGAAAAGATCAAAAAGGAGAAAAATTATGAGTGTTGGAAAAAAATTAAACGTAGCTTTTCTTTCTCTAATTGTTTTATTGGCACTTTCTATTGGTAGCGCTTTTATCAATTTTGCTGAAGTGAAGAATGAAACAGAAGAGGCCTTGGATTATCGCTTAGAGCAATTATTGCTTGCGACGAGTATTCGCAGAGACGCTGGAACACAATCGACTTATCTGCGTTCAGCCGTTCTAAGTCCAGAAGATGGTGATCAGAGACGAATCCTACAAGAAGCGATGGATCGATTGAACAACAATTTAGTTGTACTGGAGAAGCTGATCCAGTCAGACGAATTTAGAGCTGCTTGGCTTGAAGTAGATGAAGCCAATGATCAGTTCAATGAACTGGTACCCGTGATTTTTTCAGCAATCGATAATGGCAATATCGATGGAGCTACGGAGATCATCAATACAACGATCAGTGATGTCACCGCGCAATTGCTACTTGGGGTAGAAGATATGGTAGCTTACCAAGTTCGCCAGATGGATGAGATCAACGAAGAGATCCATGACAGTGTTCTCTTAGCTCAAATCATTTCTATTGTTATTTTTGTTATTAGTATTGTTGCAGTAACAGCATTGGTGCTCCTCGTTCGACGGACGGTAACGAAGCCATTATTAGCGGTGATCGATACCGCGAAGGATTTCGGAGAAGGCAATCTTGCAACAGAAGATATTGTCGTCCAATCAAATGATGAGATTGGACAGTTAGCTACGATCTTTAATGAAGCGAAGCGCAATACCCGCGACTTGATCGTTGGTATTCAAGGAAATTCAGATCAGCTAAGTGCTTCCTCACAGGAACTTTCTGCCAGCTCAGAAGAGGTTTTGGCAACGACAGAAGAAGTGGCTAGACAAGCTGGAGATACCGCAGATATTGCCCAAGGGTCGGCTAGTGCAGCCAATGAAAGCTCTCTCGCAATGGATGAAACGGCACAAGGGGTTCAACGAATCGCCGAAGCCTCTCAAGTTTTATTTGATTCATCGAATGAGACAAATCAAGTGGCACAGAAGGGGACAGGAGTTATCCATCATGCCACGCAACAGATGAATACGATTTATGATTCTGCGTCCGCAGTCAATACGCTGATTCAAAAACTAGCGAAAGAAACCGAAGAAATTGAAAGTATCATCAATATTATTACGAGTATTACAGATCAAACCAATCTTCTGGCATTGAACGCAACGATTGAAGCCGCTCGTGCCGGAGAGCAAGGGAAAGGCTTCCTCGTAGTTGCTGAAGAAGTTCGTAAACTAGCAGAAGAATCCAAACAATCTGCCACATCGATCACTGCCTTAACGACTGAAATCAAAGACGATACGAAAAAAGTTGCTGATGCGATGGCAAGTGCGTTACCAGCTGTTGAAGAAGGCGTGGAGATTATTGGTGAGGCGGGTCAATCCTTTGAGTCGATCTTGTCTGCTATTCGTGGCATGACTAGTCAGATCCAAGATGTCTCCACGACAGCGGAAGAACTGTCAGCAAGTGCCGAAGAAGTTTCAGCCTCTGTCTCAGAGATCTCGACTGGCTCACAAATGACCTCTAATAATATTGATTCGATCGCAGTTGCTATGCAAGAACAAACAGAAACGATCAATGATGTTGCCAATGTTGCCATGTCATTGAGTCAAACCGCACAACAGCTAAAAGAAGAATCTATGAAGTTTAAAGTATAATCGAACAAAAACCAATCGATGCCATTTGGAGTTGTTTGGTTTTTTGTGTTAAGCAAGAGGTGCTGATTAGTGTAAAAACAAAAATCACCTTTCTACAGCTGTCGTATGAATTGACGAAAAAAAAAGATGCGCGTATACTGTAAATAAATAGATTACATTTGTAAACGAGAATATCAAATTCTTGATCGCAATAAAAATGTTGTAATCTGTAAATAAGAACGAAGGAGAGAGAAAAATGGGACAACAGTCAAAGAACGAACACGAGCATCATCACCATCATATGCAGCATGAGGAACATTCTTCTGGTATGGACGGAATGAATCATTCGCATCATGACCATACAGGCCACGCGCACCATGAAATGAGTGGAATGGATCATTCCATGCATATGGGAAACTTCAAACAGAAATTTTGGCTTTCATTGATTTTGGCGATACCGATCATTGTACTATCACCGATGATGGGGATTGAATTGCCCTTTCAGTTTACGTTTCCAGGTTCTGACTGGATTGTTTTGATTTTAGCGACAATTCTTTTTGTGTATGGCGGACAGCCTTTCTTGAGTGGAGCAAAAATGGAATTGAAACAGAAAAATCCAGCTATGATGACCCTGATTTCTATGGGGATCTCAGTCGCTTATTTTTACAGTATCTATTCCTTCCTTGCGAATCAGTTTTTCCATCAACATGTGATGGACTTTTTCTGGGAGCTGGCAACGCTGATCGTTATCATGCTACTTGGACACTGGATTGAAATGAATGCTGTGTCTAATGCCAGCGACGCCTTGCAAAAACTAGCAGAATTGTTACCGGACGAGGTCACACGATTGACAGAAAATGGGGAAGAGACAGTTTCGCTACAGGAAGTTCACGAAGGAGACCTCTTGATCGTTCGTGCCGGAGACAAAATGCCGACAGATGGTAGGATCGAAAAAGGATCAACGACAGTCGACGAATCCGCCGTCACTGGAGAATCTCGCGGTGTGGTCAAAAAAGAAGGCGACAAAGTCATCGGAGGCTCGGTCAATGGCGATGGCACGATTCAAATCAAAGTTACGGGTACTGGTGAAAGTGGTTATTTAGCCAAAGTGATGGAGATGGTTCGTCTCGCACAATCAGAAAAATCAAAATTAGAAGCATTGTCAGACAAAGTCGCTAAATGGCTTTTCTATGTGGCTTTATTTGCTGGAATCTTGACTTTTGTCTTGTGGTTGTTTATCGATGATCTGCCAAATGCACTGGAACGAATGGTGACCGTCTTTATCATTGCCTGTCCTCATGCTCTTGGATTGGCGATTCCTCTGGTTGTAGCTCGTTCTACTTCGATCGCAGCAAAAAATGGCTTATTGCTAAAAAATCGGAATGCTTTGGAGAACGCCCATGATATCGAGATGATCCTGCTCGACAAGACAGGAACCTTGACCCAAGGAACCTTCTCTGTCACAGGTGTTGAGTTGTTGGATGAACAGTATACTCAAGACGAAGCACTACAGTACATCGGTGCGCTGGAAGCCTCAGCCAATCATCCGATCGCAACCGGGATCATGAACTATTTGAAGGAGCAAAAGATTCAACCCTATGAAGCACAGGATGAGAAAAATATCTCCGGTGTGGGTCTGTCAGGAACGGTAAGAGGGAAAACAGTCAAAATCATCAATGAAAAAGAATTGAATCGAATCGACCAAAGTGTAGAAAAAAATCGGATTCAATCCTATCAAGAGCAAGGAAATACGATCAGTTACTTGCTAGTTGAAAATAAGTTAGTCGCGCTGATTGCTTTGGGAGATAAAATCAAGCCAGAAGCGAAAACCTTTATTGCAGAGTTGAAGGAACGAGGAATTCAACCAGTGATGCTGACTGGAGATAATGAGGATGCTGCAGCCAATGTCGCGGATTATTTAGGAATGAGTGATTACTATTCAGCTTTACTGCCTGAAGGCAAAGAAAAAATCGTTGCTTCTTGGACCCAAGCAGGCAAGCGCGTAATGATGGTCGGTGATGGGATCAATGATGCACCTAGTCTGGCTCGAGCGACTATTGGGGTCGCGATTGGTGCCGGGACTGATGTCGCCATTGATTCGGCAGATGTCGTGTTGACCAACAGCAATCCAGAAGATATTTTACATTTCTTGGATCTAGCAAAAGAAACACGAAAAAAAATGATCCAAAATCTTTGGTGGGGAGCTGGCTACAACATTGTTGCGATTCCTTTGGCAGCAGGTGTTTTGGCACCGATCGGAATTCTTTTGAGTCCAGCGGTCGGAGCGATTCTGATGTCCTTGAGTACCGTGATCGTGGCATTGAATGCAATGACACTGAAAATCAGAAAATAAGAAAAAGTGACTGTGACAGAAGTAAAAACAAGACAAAAATGTCCGAACAAAATAGAATGGATTCGTCCAATCGAAGGGAATTTGCGACGAGTACCACTCTTCTATTGTTCGGATATTTTACGGTTAAGCTACTTCTGTCATAGTCCTTTTTTTCATGCCAATCTCTTTTATTTGACAGTATTTTTAGACTCGATTAAACTTTTCTTAACTTATGTTGATTTGGTATAAACAGGAGGAAAAAAATGTCAAAAAAATTTGTAAAGGCATTAACTAAAATCGCCGAAGAAACAAACTTATCGGTAGACAAGCAGTTAGCATTGATCTTTGGAGAATTTAATGGCTATACACTCTGTTTGATCCCTTACAATGAGTCGTATACGTTTACTCTGCAGCTGTCACTTAGTCAAAATAGCGAGCTACCGGATGCGGATCTGCTGAAACGTGTTGTTTCTGAGTCAAAGATCATCTCTGCCTGTACGGTACAGGGACATCAAGTCAATTACACTTTGAAAACAGGCTTGACTGCGAATAAAAGTACCGAGAAACTACGAGAGGCGTTAGAGATCATCACAGACTTTTTAAAAGATCAGAGAATGGTCAGTTGCTGTCAAATTTGTGGAGCAGAAGGAACAGAGGCTGTTTATAATCTTGCAGGGGTACCGACAATCTGTTGCGAGGACTGTTTCAAAGCACAGCAGTCAACACTCTCTGCAACTACCAATGAGAAAAAGCAACGAAAGGAAAACTTGATCGGTGGTTTAGTAGGTGCTCTACTTGGTTCATTGCTAGGTGTGGCGACGATCGTTGTTTTGGGACAGTTGGGTTACGTTGCAGCCTTATCAGGAATCGTCTTGGCGGTTTGTACATTAAAAGGCTACGAGCTACTGGGAGGACAATTAAGCAGTCAAGGAATCATCGGGAGTACAGTTATTATGATCATTATGGTCTATTTTGGCACACGATTAGACTGGTCGATCAGTGTTGCCAGTTATTACGAAGATGTCGATATCGTTTATGCCTTTCAAATACTACCGGATTTGATTCGTGAAGGATTCATCGAAGGCAGCAGTTTTTATGCTGATCTGGGTTTAAGCTACTTATTTACAGCTCTTGGAGCAATTCCAACGATCATCAACATTTTACGCAACCGCAAGCTACAAACAGAAAGCTATAAAATGACAGGTTCTAATGATCGGTAAGTGCAAAGGACAAAAGACTGGATAGAAAGACAAAATTTATTTTCAATCATAGAAATGAATAGACCATCTGAAATCAATGTTTAAAAACAAACGGATTTCAGATGGTCTTTTTTATATTCTTTTTATCTTTGTTGGAAGTGCGGTAGCTTCTTTTTTTTCTGAAAGGATGAGCCCTACCAGCGTCAACAGGGTACCGAAAATAGAGAGCCAAGAAACAGGTTCTTGTAAAACAAGGATCGAAGTGACTACTGTGATTGCTGGAACTAGATAGATATAGTTGCTGGTTTTGATCGCACCTAAAATTTTGACCGCCGTATTCCAGCTGACAAAACAAAAAGCAGAGGCTCCTAACCCTAAAAATAAAATATTAAGCAGATAGATCGGTTCTAGTACTTTATCCAGAGGCCAGTCAAAAGGTAAAAGCAGAGAGCTTGGTAACATAAAGAATAGACCATGGCCAAAGGTTCGCCGTGTTGTTTGGATCGTATTGTAGCCCCAGTGGCTGATTTTTTTAGTGAGTAAGGCGTAGATTGCCCAGACGATGGCTGCCAGGACGGCTAAAATATCCCCTGTAGGATTGAGCTTCAGTAACTGGCTACTATTAAAATTGATTAGGATGATCCCCGTCACAGCAATCAAAAAGCCTAGAAAAAAATGCCGACTCAACTTTTCTTCAGAGCTAAATAGCTTTGAGAACAATACGGTAAAAATAGGCGCAACGGAAATGATCACCCCTACATTAGAAGCGAGGGTAAAGGTCAAGGCAATATTTTCCAATAGAAAATACAGTATTACACCGCATAATCCAGCCACTGCCAAGATCAGTTCTCTTTTCCAACCTGTCCATTTGAATCGTTTGGGAACGACCAAAGATAAAGCTAAAAAGCCGATCAGAAACCGATAAATCAGTAATTCCACTGGCGAAAAATCAACCAGTAATATTTTTGTAGAGATAAAGGTGGTACCCCAGATAAAAACAGTGAGTATGGCAAAGATATGACCTTTGCTTTCATTTTTCACTTTCATTGTTAGTAAAACTCCTTGTAAATTTTTCTTTTCTAACAAGAATAATAGCATTTTTAAGTTTATTTTTGCCCTATTTAATTACCTATGCAGTCAGTTATTAGAATAGTAGAAAAAACTGAGAAAGCGAAGAAACAAAAAAACCCTTGAAATCAAGGGTTTCTCGTACGCGATTCTTATCTTCTGCGTTCTTGGATTCTTGCTGCTTTCCCGTGAAGAGCACGTAGGTAGTACAATTTTGCACGACGTACTTTACCGTAACGAACAACTTCGATTTGTGCAACACGTGGTGTGTGCAATGGGAAGGTACGCTCAACACCAACACCGCTAGACATTTTACGAACAGTGTAAGTTTCGCTGATTCCAGCTCCACGACGTTTGATAACTACGCCTTCGAATAACTGGATACGTTCGCGAGTTCCTTCGACAACTTTTGCGTGTACGCGTACAGTGTCTCCAGGACGGAAGTCAGGGATATCTGTGCGTAATTGTTCTTGAGTTAGTTCTTGAATCAATGGATTCATATTTATCATTCTCCTTATTCCCAAATATTCATAAAGCTCTTATGAGGCTCCAGCGGAATATTGTAATAGTTGAGCATTACACTCACTGAAATATACTAGCATAATTGAAGAGCCGTGTAAAGAAAAAATAATCAAATTTTATTTGTTTCTTTCGAGAAAAATATTTGTCTAAGTATCAGTGCGGATCAGTACATCCGTTTTTCACTAGGTGGCTTCAATAATCAACAGGATATTGACTATGTGTTGGCTGCAGCAAAAGAATATCTAGTGAAATAAACTACGAAAGAAGCAATATTGCTTCTTTTTTTGAAGGATGGTTGCTTTCAAGGTCATTTTCAGCTATAGTGAAAACGACTATTTCGAAAAGAGGAAAAAAAGTGAAACCTTCAATTTATGGAATGCAAAAACAAGAACTAGAAGCTTGGTTTATAGAGAACGATGAGCGGAAATTCCGTGCCAACCAAGTCTGGGAATGGCTGTATCAAAAACGAGTATCGTCCTTCAATGAAATGACCAATCTCTCAAAAAATCTAATTCAAAAACTCGATGAACACTTTGTGATTAATCCGTTAAAGCAAGTGGTCGTCCAAGAATCGAAAGACGGGACCGTTAAATATCTTTTTCAGTTACCCGACAAACACATGATTGAAACAGTACTGATGCGACAGGACTACGGCATGTCTGTTTGTGTGACGACACAGGTCGGCTGCAACATCGGCTGTACTTTTTGTGCCAGCGGTTTGTTGAAAAAGCAACGGGATTTGACCGCGGGTGAGATCGTTGCTCAGATCATGTTGGTTCAACGTTATTTTGATGAACGTCAAGCAGGAGAGCGAGTGTCCCACATCGTAGTGATGGGGATCGGGGAACCTTTCGACAATTACAACAATCTGATGAATTTTCTGCATATTGTCAATGATGCAAAAGGTCTGGCGATCGGTGCGCGTCATATCACCGTTTCTACCAGTGGCTTAGCACATAAGATCAAAGAATTTGCGGAAAATGGACTACAGGTCAATCTGGCGATCTCTCTAC
Organism: Enterococcus olivae; assembly: GCF_053760925.1. Lineage (NCBI taxonomy): Bacteria > Bacillati > Bacillota > Bacilli > Lactobacillales > Enterococcaceae > Enterococcus > Enterococcus olivae. Next base: position 6,915 of record NZ_JBSMVT010000002.1, on the reverse strand, counting down.
ATGCACCAAACAATGAGCTAAGAACCTCAATTATGCGGATCAATCGCAGCTTCCCTCTTGAAAAATTGATGGCAGCTGTTGATGAATATCTTGAAAAGACTAACCGTCGAATCACTTTTGAATACATCATGCTGAACAATGTCAATGATCGGCCAGAACATGCCCGTCAATTGGCGAATTTATTGAAGGACAAAGCAAAATTGGCGTATGTCAATTTGATTCCTTACAATCCAGTAAGTGAGCACGATCAGTATTCACGTAGTAGCAAGGAAGATGTACTAGCTTTTTACGATGTTTTGAAGAAAAATGGGGTCAATTGTGTGATTCGTAAAGAACACGGAACGGATATCGATGCTGCCTGTGGGCAATTGCGTAGTAAACAAATGAAAAAAGAGCAAACAGCCGTTTGATCACGAGATCAGTCGGCTTGTTTGTTAGTTCTCTTCTTTTTTGATGGTGTTCAGCAGTTTTTTCATCTGATCGGTCAGCTCGATTCTCTCTAGCATATCTGGTCGGCGCAAATAGGTTCGACGCAGAGATTCCTTCAACTGCCATTCTTCGATCAGCTTATGGTTGCCGTTCATGAGGACTGCAGGAACTTCCATTTCGTTGAAAACGGCTGGACGTGTGTATTGCGGGTGTTCCAGTAAGCCGGTAGAGTGTGAGTCGGTTTGTGCTGAAAGATTGTTTCCCAAAACATCCGGCAACAAACGAACAGTGGCATCCACCATGACCATGGCGCCCAGTTCTCCGCCAGTCAGGACATAATCACCCAAAGATACTTCATCCGTGACTAGCGAACGGATACGCTCATCGTAGCCTTCGTAGTGTCCACAAATAAAGACCAAATGTTCCTCTTGAGAAAATTCTTCTGCCATCGCCTGGTCAAATCGTTTACCAGCAGGGTCCAAAAGAATCACGCGTTTCTTGGTCGCAGGTGCTTCCTGCTCGATCGCTTGGAGATTGTCATAGATCGGTTGGACCTTCAAAAGCATCCCGGCGCCGCCGCCATAAGGATAATCATCCACGGTTTGGTGCTTGTTATCTGAATAGTCGCGAAAATTTGAGACCTTCAATTCTAGTAAATCTTTTTCTCGGGCCTTGCCGATGATCGATTCGCCCATCGGACGCTCAAACATTCTTGGAAATAAGGTCAAGATATCAATTCGCATCGTCTAACAATCCTTCCGGAATTTCTACGTGGACTTCGTTGGCATCCAAGTCAATTTCTTTCACTACAGAAGAGATATAAGGGATCAAGGCATCTTTTTGACCTTTTCGTTGAACGACCCAAACGTCATTCGCTCCTGGAGAAAGAATCTCTTTGATTTTTCCTAACAGTTTTCCTTCTTCATCGATCACGTCTAAGCCGATGATCTCGTAGTAGTAATATTCATTTTCTTCTAGATCGGTCAGGTCTTCCTCAGAAACCTTCAAGATACCGTCTCGAAAAGGTTCGACATCATTGATATTCGGATAACCTTCGAAAATCAATAAGTCAAAATTTTTGTGTTTGCGATGATTCGCAATCGTCAATTTTAGTGGGGCTTTTCCTTGTTGAAACAAAGTCAATACAGCACCTTTTTGGTAACGCTGTTCAGGAAAGTCTGTTTGCGAGATTACGCGCACTTCCCCACGAATCCCATGAGTATTGACGATTTTTCCTACATTTAGATATTCTGTCACGATTTTCCCTCATTTCTTTTAAAGTCCTACTCATTTTAGCATGGTTGGCTTCTGAATTCTAGGCATAGACCGTTTCAGAGGATTTATTTTCAATAGAAACTGTTTGAAGTTCGACTCTAAGAGAATTGCTTCACTGCACAACAAAGTCTGCTTTTGTCGACCGTGAGACCACCTTGAGCCTAAAGTCTCAAGCCTGCCAAGCTTCAAACTGGGACTAATCGCTCAAGCGACTAGTCCCAGTAATTCACATTGGCTCTTGGGCACGGTGACGTCGCAGCCTTGTTGTTTCGTTTCACTACGAACAATTACCGTCTTTACCATGAAAGTTGGTCATGATTGAAAGATAGCTTTTAGCACAATGGAGAGAAAAACTAACGACGTTCCACAACTGATCCGAAGTGAGTCCTTCGTTGTGTAGTGTAGCGGTTCTAACCAAAAAGGAGAGCTATCAAAATTGAAAGAATGGTCGGAAGCTCAAAAATCGACTTTCTTCTCTTTTCTGATTGTGTTATAACTAATTTTAAGAGAAAAGAGGCGAAATCATGGAAAAGATTTATTTGATTGAAGATGATGAGACGATCGTTGCGGGTATTTCAGAACATTTGAAGCAATGGGGATATCAAATGTTTTCACCAAACGAATTTCAAAAGATTTTTGAAGAATTCCAAATAATCGAACCGGATTTGATTTTAATGGATATCTCATTGCCTTATTTTAATGGATTTTACTGGTGTCAGGAGATTCGCAAGGTTTCAGAGGTACCGATCATTTTTCTTTCTTCAGCAGAAGACAAAATGAATCAAATCATGGCGATGAATATGGGGGCAGATGATTTTGTAGCCAAACCTTTTGATTTAGGTTTGTTAGTGGCGAAGATTCAAGCTTTGCTGCGACGCAGTTACCAGTATGGACAACATGCACTGACCTATGAACTTCAGGGACTGATGTTCAATCCTTTAGAAAATCAAATCAAATCTGAGAAAGAGACGTTGGTTCTTTCTCCAAATGAAACACGTATTTTGGCAGTTTTGATGGGAAGACAAGGGGAAGTCGTGGCTAGAGAAGACATTATTCAAACCTTATGGAACAGCGATGAATTTATTGACAACAATACCTTGTCGGTCAATATGACTCGGATTCGTAAAAAATTACAGTCGATCGGTGTAGAGAATCTAATTCAAACTGTTAAAAACCGAGGCTATTTGATAGAGAGGCAAGCACAATGAAAGTGGTCGTATCTTATTTAAAGGAAAACAGCAATGTTTATATCATCTATCTTTTATTTCTGGGATTGACGTTTTTGACTCTGTATCTACACGATCTCTCTTTGCGTCCCTTTACCGATATATTTTTATTTTTGACCTTCGTTTTGGCAGTCTATTCAATGGTTCGATTTTATTTTTATCATCAAAAAATCAAAGAGCTGCAACGTTTTACAGAGAGAGAAATGACCTCTCAGATTCGTCAGTTCTTGCCAAAAGCAAGCTCTGGTAGTGAAGACTTGTATCAGCAACTGGTCTTGAAAGCCATCCAACAAAAAGAAGAACAACAGCAGCAGATCCATTTCAACAAAGAAGAGATTTTGGAAGACTTTGGACTTTGGTTACATCAGATCAAAACCCCGATCGCCGGTTTGGATCTTTTAGTGCAGTCGCCAGAACCAGATCCAGTCAAAATGAAAAGTGAACTCTTTAAGATCAATGAATATCTGCAAATGATGTTGAATTATTTACGTCAGAATCTGGATCATGAAGATCTAGTGATTGAAAAGGTTTCTTTGGAGTCGGTCGTCAAAGTTGTTTTGCGAAAGTATGCTATTTTTTTCTCGCAGAAAAATTTACGTCTGGTTTTGAAATCATTGAATGTCCAGGTCTATACAGACCGCAAGTGGTTGACCTTTATTTTGGAACAGCTAATTTTTAATGCAGTCAAATACACGAGCGATGGCGAGATTGCTTTGTTTTGGGAACCAGATCAGCTGGTGATCGCCGATACCGGGATTGGGATTCGTCCGGAAGATTTGCCGCGAGTTTTTGAAAAGGGCTATACCGGCTATAATGGACGGGAGCAGCAGCGGGCCAGTGGTCTAGGTTTGTATCTTTGCCAAATGGTTGCGAGCAAGATCGGTATCCAAATGAGGATCGGATCGATCTTGGGAAAAGGCACGCGGGTCTACCTAACTTTTCCGAAAGAGCAAAATTTTTATGAATGATCCAAACTTACCGAACTGTAAGTTTGGATTTCTTTTTGTAAGTAGCTGTTGAGAGCCTTTGTCGTTAAGATAGAGAAGAGGGGGAATGAAAAATGTCACGATTATTAACAGTAAAAAATGTAAAAAAAGTCTATCAAAGCCGTTTTAGCGGTCAACTAGTCCACGCCCTTCGTCAAATCGATTTTACGATCGATGAAGGAGAATATGTGGCGATCATGGGAGAGTCCGGTTCAGGGAAAAGTACGTTGCTGAATCTGATTGCTACGCTAGACAAACCGACCTCTGGCTTGATCCAGCTGCGGGACATGGATTTTAATCGAATTTTAGAAAAAGAAGCGGCTAATTTTCGCCGTGACCATTTAGGTTTTGTTTTTCAAGATTTTAACTTGCTGGACACCTTCTCCGTGAAGGACAATATTTTACTGCCGTTGGTTTTGTCACGGACGCCGTATCCAAAGATGGAAGCCCGTTTAACACCTTTGGCAGCAGCCTTGGGAATCAGTGAGCTGTTGGAGAAATATCCTTATGAATTATCAGGAGGACAGCAGCAACGAGTGGCGATTGCCCGAGCCTTGATTACCCAACCTGAGCTTTTGTTGGCAGATGAACCAACTGGAGCCTTGGATTCCAAGACATCCAATCAATTATTACAGCTGTTTGAACGTCTGAATGATAATGGTCAAACGATTTTGATGGTTACCCACAGTTCGATTGCTGCCAGTCATGCTCAAAGAGTTTTGTTTATCAAAGATGGACAAGTCTTTCACCAGCTTTATCGCGGGAAAAAAAACAACCAGCAGTTTTTAGAAACCATTGCTGAGACAATGACCGCCTTGCTGACAAAGGAGGGGTAAAATGTTTTTTGCAAAGTTAGGTTTTCAAAATTTACGAAAAAATAAGCAGATTTATTTGCCGTTTTTGATCTCGATGATTTTCATTGTTGCAATCAATACCATGATTCATTTATTGGTCTACAATCAAGGGATGGAGACATTAGGCACACGTGAAGGCGTGGAAGTCGCTTTTCGTTTAGGACAAATCGTGATCATGTTATTTACGTGGATCTTTTCTGTCTATACTCACCGTTTTTTGATCAAGCAGCGAACGAGGGAACTCGGCTTGTACAATATCTTAGGTTTAGGAAAAAGTGATTTGTATCGACTATCTTTTTGGGAGATTTGTTACAGCTTCTTCTTTTCGATTAGTTTTGGTGTAATCTCAGGTTATGTTTTATTTAAACTTACCTCGTTGCTACTGATGAAGATGTTTGAGATCGGCGAGCAATTTATTTTTCAAATCGAAGGAAGCAGCTTGTTGTTCCTGTTTCTCCAATTTTTCGGTATTTTCTTGCTTCTGTTTCTTTTAAACTGTCGCTATATTTACAAAACGAATCCACTTGAGTTATTGACCAGTGCTAAAAAAGGGGAAAAAGAACCCAAGTCCAAAAAGCTGCTGACGCTTATTGGTGTCTTGTCCCTAGTCATTGGCTATTGGATTGCGGCTACCATCCATTCTCCGTTTGAGGCGATGCTTTATTTTGTGGTTGCTGTCGTGTTGGTTATTTTGGCGACTTATACGCTTTTTATCGGTGGCAGCATCACCTTTTTACGGTTTTTGAAAAAGCGCAAAAAAATCTATTATCGACCGCGTTTGTTCATCTCGATCTCAAGCATGATGTATCGGATGAAGCAAAATGCTGCTGGACTTGCTAGTATTTGTATTCTTTCGACGATGGCATTGATTACCATCTCGACCACGGCGAGCTTGTACTTTGGTCGGGAGACAGATCTGAATGTTCAGTATCCTTATGATTACAGCTTTGCTACTTCTTTTGATAATAAGAAGTGGGTAGATGAAGTCTATCAGCTGGCAGAGGAAGAGAACGTAGAGATCACTGAAAACCATGAAGTCAAGACGAGTAAAGAACTGCTTTATCTGAAAGAAAATGGTCAGTTGCAATGGGTCTATGAAGCAGGTTTAGATTTCAATGAAGCCAGAAAAATCGCTCGCTCGAACTACCATGTTTTCATCTCGTTGGAGGAATACAATCGTCAAATGCACACTTCCTACACTTTGTCAGAGGATGAGGTGCTAGTGGATGAACTAGAAAACGTCTATAAAAAGCAGGATACGTTGAACTTTGGCGATAACCTGCTCTTCCACGTAAAAGATAAAGTATCAGGATTTAAGATGCACCAGTTTACACTGCCATTCAATCAGATCGTGTTGGTCGTTATGCCAAATGATGAAGTACTCAATGAAGTGCTGAACGCAACTGTTCCGGAAAACTATCAAGGGACTACGATCGATCGTTGGTGGTATCAGGTTGATTTCAATTTTGAAACCAAAGAAGACGATCAACGAATAAACTTTGCCAGCCAACTGTCGGAACAGTTGTCAAGGATCGGTAGCACCGGTGTACTGCCTGAAGAGAGTGGTTATTCTTATAGAAGAGGGGAACGTGATCTTGTTAGTGAAGTCAATCGAGACTTCGACAGCAGCTTTTTCTTTATTGGTATGTTGTTGAGCATCGTCTTCATTCTAGGAACGGTGCTGATCATCTACTTCAAACAAATTTCAGAGGGCTTAGAGGATCGTGAACGCTTCATTATTTTACAAAAAGTCGGCATGAGTCGTGCAGAAGTCAAAAAAACGATTCGCCAGCAAGTCTTGATGTTCTTTTCACTGCCACTACTGACAGCTTTTAGTCACTTGCTCTTTGCTTTTCCAATGATAAAACAGCTACTGTTATTGTTTGAGATTGCTCATACGCAGGTTTTTCTTTACGCGACATTACTGGTAGCGGTCGCTTTTACGATTCTTTATTTTATCGTTTATCTGTTGACTGCCCGTACCTATTATCAGATCGTTGAACGTGAAAACCCTTGAGGCTAAGTGTAAAATTTATTGAGGTAGAACATTAGACGAATAAAAAAGAAACCGTTACTCTAGTAATTAGGCTGGCGAGCACTACTTACAAGAGGCGGTTTCTTATGGATATTATTGTAACAGATTTA